>JALRDM010000395.1 GCA_023262195.1 Salibacteraceae bacterium
ACGCACTCAAATCATGAATTCGCTCCGCGGATTTTTCAACGAGCATGGTTACTTGGAAGTTGACACGCCAGTGCTCCAGCCGATTCCGGGTGGTGCCGCTGCAAGACCTTTTGTTACCCACCATAATTCGCTGGACGTTGATATGTATTTGCGTATTGCCAATGAGCTCTATCTGAAACGATTGATCGTAGGTGGCTTCGATGGCGTATATGAGTTTTCACGAAACTTCCGAAATGAAGGAATGGACCGCACCCACAACCCTGAGTTTACAGTGATGGAAATCTATGTAGCCTACAAAGACTACCAATGGATGATGGATTTTACCGAAAAAATGATTGCAAAAACGGTGGTTGATCTGCACGATAAGTATGAAATCCCATTGGGCAAGCATACCATCAATTTCGCTCCGCCCTTTGACCGGATCACCTTCTTAGGTGCGATTGAAAAGTTTACAGGAACAGATGTGTCTACTATGGATGAGGCGGCTTTGAGAGATTTCTGTAAAAGTCTGCACATCGAAATCGATGAGAGCATGGGAAAAGCCAAATTATTGGATGAGATTTTTGGTGAGAAATGTGAGCCAAACTTCATTCAGCCCACGTTTGTGATGGACTATCCTGTTGAGATGAGTCCGTTGTGTAAAAAACACCGCGATAATCCTAATTTGACCGAACGATTTGAGCTGATGGTAAATGGTAAGGAGCTCGCCAATGCCTATTCAGAATTAAACGACCCGATAGACCAACGCGAGCGCTTCGAAGAGCAAATGAAACTGAGTGAAAAAGGTGACGATGAAGCGATGTTTATCGATCAAGATTTTTTACGTGCACTGGAATATGGCATGCCGCCTACGTCAGGCATGGGCATTGGTATAGACCGATTGGTGATGTTTTTAACCAATCAAGAATCCATTCAGGATGTCTTGTTCTTCCCTCAAATGCGACCGGAAAGGGAGTATTCATGAGTACCAATCATATGAACAAATTGCGAACTAAATGCGACCTGAAAGGGAGCATTTTTGCTGTGAGTTATCTTTGATCATTGAGGTTTCAATTTTTCGAATTCGATTAACTCCATCCACGTGAAAACCACCGTTGAAGAAATAAAGTCGGCACTACTTGCAGCGTTGGAAGCGCACGAGCCACCATTAAGACATCGTGGAACAACAGCAAACCGCACATTTGAAGGGACCATCCCTACCATGCAAGGCAGACAAAAAGTTGATGGACACTACTTCGCGAGCATTGTAGAGAAACCAAAAGATGTTCGACTTTATTTCTTTCCCATCTACACCCATGTCGATGCCTTTTCTATTTCAAAAGAACTCGACAAAGCGCTCAAGGGTAAAAGCTGTTTTCACATCAAAAAACTGAGTCCAGAGTTGGAATCCGAAATTGCTGAAATGATCAAACTCGGCATTGAGCTTTACCAAAAAGACGGCATTATATAGTCGTTGATTTATTAGGTTTGACCCCAATGGAAAAATCTTATGCCATTATCGGAGGTGGAAGTTGGGCCACCGCGATTGCAAAAATGCTTTGCAATAACTCCTCAAATGTTTCGTGGTGGCTCAGAAAACAAGAAGATGTAGATCACCTCATAAAGTACAGACACAATCCGAGGTACCTGCAATCGGTTGAATTCGATCTCAACAAAATCACCCCTTCCAATGATTTAAAGACCTGTATAGAATCAAGCGATATTGTGGTAATTGCTGTGCCGTCTGCATTTGTTTTTCAAACCTTTAATGGATTCCAATGTGAAGGATTATCTAATAAAATAATTTTTAGTGCCATTAAGGGTATTGTGCCAGAGTATCACAGCATACCAGCTCGTTTCTTTCACAAAGAATTTGACATACCCTATGACAGAATAGGCATCATATCTGGCCCATGTCATGCTGAAGAAATTGCCCTTGAGCGGTTAAGTTACTTAACGCTTGCATGCCAAGATCAGAGTATTGCTGCCGAAATGGCTAAAGCTCTAGCATGCCGTTATGTAAAGACATCTACATCCGAAGATATCTTCGGGACTGAAATTAGCGCAGTCATGAAAAACATCATGGCTATAGCATCGGGAATATGCCATGGACTTGGCTATGGCGACAACTTTCAAGCCGTACTGATTAGCAACGCTATTAGAGAAATTGAGCGCTTTGTGGATGAAGTAAATCCAGTCCATAGAGATGTGAAATCCTCCGCATATTTGGGAGACTTGCTCGTAACGGCCTATTCACAGTTTAGCCGTAATCGAACATTTGGTAATATGATCGGAAAAGGATACAGCGTAAAGGCTGCTCAATTGGAGATGAGCATGATTGCCGAAGGATACTATGCCGTAGCCTCTATTGTGGAGATGAATAAAAAGTTTGAAGCTGATATTCCGATCACTGAGGCAGTACACCGAATACTGTATGAAAAAATCAGCCCAGTCATTGAAATCAATTTACTTAAAGACCAATTAGACTAGTTGGTTGACTCCTCAAGCTCCTTTGTGCGAGTAATATCAATTGCATAGCTCACAAAGGATCGCTTGCTTGCTCTGCTTGAGTTGATGGCAATGGGACAAATATACCTTTAGCACCACAACGTCTTGTTTGATTCACTGACCGACTGCTCTACCCAAGTCACAGACTCATCGGTTTCATAGACTTTCAATAATATTTCATCCCGTTTTGCTACGATGGCGTCAGGCCAAGCTTCAGATTTTGCATAGTCCACATTTCTCTTTCCTATCAAGCTATCTCTCAGTGCTTTATCCCGAGTTGCGTTTTCACTAATAAACTCAAGTCTCAGCTCTTCGTCAAACATCACGGAGTCAATTGGCAATTGATCAAGGTTTTTTGTGGTCCTTAAAGTAGCTGAGCAGCAATTCTGCTTGGTTTGTATTCAACACCTTCTCTAAATCCTCTTTCTTAAGCTTCGATATACGATCTACACTCCCAAAACTTCGCAACAGTTCTTTCGCGGTCTTTACACCAATACCCTGAACATTGAGCAACTCACTGGTAAAAGCCGCTTTGCTACGTTTGTTCCTGTGGTGTGTAATTCCAAAGCGATGCGCTTCGTTACGTAGTCTTTGAATGACCTTCAAGGATTCACTGCGCTTGTCAATGTATAATGGTATCGGATCTTCTGGAAAGAAAATCTCTTCCAGCTTTTTTGCAATACCCACCACGGCTACTTTACCACGAAGGCCAAGTTTATCGATACTCTTCATCGCTGAGCTTAATTGACCTTTACCTCCATCAACAATAATAAGCTGTGGCATGGATTGATTCTCATCTTGCAGTCGTTTGTATCTACGATATATGACCTCTTCCATGGATGCAAAATCATTGGGTCCTTCCACTGTTTTGATATTGAAGTGCCGATAATCCTTTTTTGCAGGTTTCGCGTTCTTAAACACCACACACGCTGCCACGGGATAAGAGCCTTGAAAGTTTGAGTTATCAAAACACTCTATATGTCTTGGAAGCTCCTTTAATCTTAAGTCCTTCTGTATGGTTTTCATAATCCGGTTTGAATGCCGTTCTGGATCTACTTTATCCTGAGCACGCTGTCGCTCAAGCATAAAAAACCGCACATTCTTCAATGAAAAATCTATGAGCGCTTTCTTATCACCGCGCTGCGCATGGTGAAACTTCATAGTATCCCAAGTTGCATCAATAGGAATGGACGTGACAATCTCCTTTGCGTCACTGCTAAATATATTGCGCATTTCAGCTACAAATGACAGCATTAGATCTTCCGATGACTCATCAAGCTTCTTTTTAAACTCAACCGAATGAGATTGAATGATGGCGCCTTTCACCACGCGCAAGTAATTTAGATATGCGTAGGCATCATCCGCAATAATGGATACTGCGTCTAAGTTCTGAAGATTAGGATTCACTACCACCGACTTACTCTGGTAGTCATTAAGCAAATCAATGCGTGATTTGAGTTCAGCTGCCTTCTCAAAGTCCAACACGCCAGCCGCAACGCTCATCTTTTGTTTCATCTGTGAAATCACGGAATCAACATCTCCTTTAATAATGCTACGGATTTCACTAACGCTCTGATTATAATCTTCTTCCGTTTGCTTGCCTTCACATGGTCCTAAGCAGTTGCCAAGGTGATGCTCTAAACACACCTTAAACTTACCAGCATTAATGTTTTCTTCTGATAAATTATACTTACACGTTCTGATCTTATGAATCTTGCTAATTACCCCTAGCACAGCTTTCATCTTCTTTACTGAAGCGTACGGGCCATAATATTCTGAGCCATCTTTGAAAATGTTGCGCGTTGGAAACACCCGCGGGAAGCGTTCGTTTTTAATGCAAATCCAAGGGTACGTCTTATCATCGCGCAGTTGGATGTTGAACTTTGGCTGATGCTCTTTAATCATTGAGTTTTCCAGCAACAATGCTTCGTACTCATTCTCAACCACGATATGTTCAACATCACGAATATTTCTTACCAGCAGAGCCGTTTTGCCACTTTCATATCGATCGCGATTGAAGTAAGAACCAACACGCTTGCGAAGATTCTTGGCCTTGCCTACGTAGATGATTACTCCCGATTTATCCAAGTATTGATAGACCCCTGGCTTATAGGGCAATCCCTTAATCTTATCTTCTAAACTCGGAGCTATTGAATTCATCGTAAACCAGCGTATAAAGTTATTATGTGAATGGTTGGAAAATGCAATAAAATGATTTGAACTAATTTCAACAAACGTTGTTTAGCCATCATGAACACGTACTCCATTAAGGATTTAGAAAAATTAACTGGTATCAAGGCGCATACCATAAGGGCGTGGGAGCAACGCTATGGCCTCATCGAACCAAAAAGGACGGATACGAACATCCGGTACTATGATGATGAACAGCTAAAGCATCTGCTCAACGTTTCTCTGCTAAGTAAGAATGGATTTAAGATTTCGAAGATTTGCCGCTGGAGCGATGAGGAATTTGAGCAGACGATAAGAGAAGTATATGACAGGACGCTTATACATTCTTCTGGTCCACACATAGAAATAAGCGCCAACGATCTCATTACAGCCATGATTGATCTTGATGCGGCCAAGTTCAATGCCATTTACGAGTCCTCTATTCAAACCCACGGATTTCAGGATACAATCAAAGAAGTGATTTATCCATTTCTGGAGAAAGTTGGCATTTTGTGGACCATCGGTCAAATCAATATTGCCCAGGAGCATTTTGTCTCGTGTTTGATTCGTCAAAAGATTATAGCCGCGATTGATCGCTTGAGTAATAATCTGGAGGGTAAGAAGTTTGTCCTTTTCTTGCCTGAGGGTGAACACCATGAAATTGGATTATTACTCGCTTACTATCTGTTGAAAGAGCAAGGACAGAATGTATATTATCTCGGGCAAAATTTACCCACAAAGGATATTGGAGATGTGATTGAGACCATCCAACCCGACTTTGTATTGACTTTTATTGTTGACCCAAGTCTAATCAACACGGCAGATAAGCTTGTAAGTCATTTGCAAGAAGCATCACAGAATTCAAAATTGCTTATAGCGTCTCGGCCAAGTGAGAAGCTTAATAACGAAGCATTCCCCAATGTTCAATTCATGCACAGCATGGATGATCTAACCGCAATCATTCACGAATAGAAATATTTTGTTTACCCTTTTGTAAAAAAAGTTAAACAAAAGTTTGGGTTTACTATATCTACTCTTATTTTTGTGTAACTTTTAATCAAAATAGTTAAACAAAATGTCAACAGTAGAATATAATAATCACCTTCTCTCTCATAAGCAAGCGTTAGAATATTTTGCTTTGAGTCTTACTTCAAATCGTGACGATGCTCAAGATTTAATGCAAGACACGTTTATGAAGGCTATTGCGTATAGAGAAAAATTCAAGGAAGCAACCAACCTCAAAGCATGGTTATACACCATAATGAAAAACACCTTCATTAATAAGTATAGAAGGAAAGTTAAGTCGAGAACCATCATCGATCAAAGTGAAGATTTATATTATCTAAACAATGCTCCCGATGGAAAAGATAAGCACCCAAGTCACTTGTACAACACGCAAGAAATCATGAAGGAATTGAATGCGCTTCAAGATGAATACCGTATTCCATTCACCATGCACCACGAAGGGTATAAGTATAAAGAGATTGCAGATCACCTTAACCTTCCAATCGGAACTGTGAAAAGCCGTATCTTTTTAGCCAGACAAAAACTCATGGATTCGTTAAAGGAATTCAATCCGAATTAATCACCACATGAAAACCGCCACTATTATAGGCTCTGGTTTCTCCTCTCTCGCGGCAGCCTCTACATTAGCTGCCAATGGAGTAGAAGCAACCATTGTCGAAAAAAACCAACAGATCGGGGGAAGAGCCAGAATGCTTAAGCGCGATGGCTTCACCTTCGATATGGGCCCCAGTTGGTATTGGATGCCCGATGTGTTCGAGCGATATTTTGAATCGTTTGGCAAGAAGCCCAGCGACTACTACGAGCTGAAACGTCTCGATCCGTCCTATAAAGTTTTCTTTCATGATGAAGCCATCAGCATTCCGCCTGCTATGGAAGAACTCGAACAATTGTTTGAGAGCAAAGAGAAAGGCGCGGGTACAGCCCTACGTAAGTTTCTTGCCGATGCATCTGTTAAATATGATGCCGGCATCAACGATTTAGTGCACAAACCAGGGCATAGCTTATTTGAATTTGCCCAATGGAAGGTTATCAAAGGCCTGTTCGAGCTCGATCTTCTAAAAGACTTTAGGTCATTTGCACAGTCTTACTTCAAAAATGATAAGCTTCTCAGCCTCATCGAATTTCCCATTTTGTTTTTAGGTGCAATGCCTCAAGACACACCGGCACTTTACAGTTTGATGAACTATGCAGATATGTCACTAGGGACATGGTATCCAATGGGTGGAATGCATAAAATCATTGAAGCAATGGAGTCTTTGGCTCGAGAAAAAGGTGTGAATTTTCGTACAAATGAGCCAGTGACTCAAATTTTCCGGAATGGGTCGATGAATGTCGTAACAGACAAGGACACCATAAAGTCCGATTACGTAGTTGGTGGAGCTGACTACCACCATATTGAAACCAGCCTTTTGAAGCCTGAGGACAGACAGTATTCGTCATCATATTGGGATCGAAGAACAATGGCCCCTTCTTGTTTGCTCTATTATGTTGGGGTTGATAAAAAGTTGACTGGGCTAGAACATCATAATCTTTTCTTTGATACGCCATTCGACCAGCATGCCATTGAAATCTATTCCGATGAACAATGGCCATCAAACCCATTGTTTTATGTTTGCTGTCCATCTCAAACTGATCCCAGCGTGGCGCCTGAGGGTAAAGAGAATCTTTTCATTCTTATACCTATTGCTCCGGGGCTCGAAGGGGATACAGACGCTGTAAGAAAAGAATATTTCGATAAGGTGATTGCTCGCATTGAAAAGCATACGAAGCAGTCATTTTCAAATGAAATTTTATTCTCAGAAAGTTATTCCATCAAGGAATTCAAAACGGATTACAATTCTTTTAAAGGTAATGCGTATGGCCTAGCCAACACGCTTATGCAAACTGCTTTTCTTAAACCAAAACTTCGACATAAAAAGTTGAAAAATCTATTCTTCACCGGTCAATTAACCACTCCAGGACCCGGTGTACCTCCTTCACTTATCAGTGGTCAAGTGGTGGCCAAAGAAATTTTAAAATCAATTAGACAATGAAAGCACTTTTTGACGAAACATCTTTCAAAACGAGCAGATTGACTACAGAGCTCTATAGCACATCATTTTCACTGGGCACAAAGTTTCTCGCAGACGACATCAGAGATGCGATCTACGGAATTTATGGCTTCGTAAGATTCGCAGATGAAATTGTAGATACCTTTCATGATTATGATAAGCCGTATTTGCTGGAAAAATTTCGCAACGACACATACGAGGCGATTGAGCAAAAAATTTCGCTCAATCCAATTTTGAATTCTTTCCAGCACGTTGTGCACAAGTACAATATCGAGCGACAGTTGATCGATACTTTTTTGGAAAGCATGGCAATGGACCTAAAGAAATTTGAATACAACCAAAAGGGATATGAGCAATACATTCTTGGGTCCGCAGAGGTGGTAGGCTTGATGTGTTTGCGTGTCTTTGTTTATGGAGACGATGAGAAATACAAAGAGCTCGAGTATTCAGCTATGAAGCTAGGAGCGGCATTTCAGAAAATAAATTTCCTTAGAGATTTGAAAGCTGATTTCAAGGGCATGGGTCGATCTTACTTTCCAGGTGTAGACCTTTCAAACTTTGGCGATAGTGAGAAAAAGAAAATTGAGAAAGAAATCATGATGGACTTTGCCGAGGGTTACGCAGGCATTTTGCGGTTGCCTAAATCTTCAAGATTTGGTGTTTACTTGGCATATCTCTATTTCTTTCAATTGCTAAAGAAGATTCAGCGCACGGATGCGCAAAAAATTCTCACCAAACGCATTCGCATTGCTGATCCGAGGAAGTATGTGCTTTTTGTTGAAAGTTATCTAAAGCATAGTCTCAACCTGATATGATCGGACTAATATTGATCGCATTGCTCACCGGGGGTGATGTGAAACCAGCTACCATGCCAGAGATACGTGTGTCCTTTTTTCAAGCGACAACTGAAATTGGACAGCGAGAAAATTTCTTCGAAATGATGGAGTCTATTCCAAAAGCATCCCCCTTAGTAAAGGTCTATTATGGTGCAGCTCAGGCCATGATGGCTGAAGTGGTTTTCAATCCATACACCAAGCTCAACCATTTCATAGAAGGAAAAAACTTCATAGAAGAGGCTATTGCCGAGCGGCCAGAGGAGGCTGAATTAAGGTACGTGAGATATCTAATCCAATCCAATGCCCCCGATTTTCTTGACTACAACAAAGACATACCTGATGACTTAAAATTCATCTGCGCGGCCATTGAACAAGCAAATGAGAAGGAGTCTTGGATGTTTCAATTTCTAGAATACCGATCACTACAGAAGGCAAAGCTTGAAGCAAACGGAAAAAGCTAGTATGGAAAAGGTAATTCTTGTAAATGAGCATGACGAACAAGTCGGCACCATGGAAAAAATGGAGGCTCATGAAAAGGGAATACTCCATAGAGCCTTTTCAGTATTTGTTTTTAACGACAATGATGATTTGCTTATGCAACAGAGAGCGGTGAGCAAATACCATAGCGGTGGCTTATGGACGAATACTTGTTGCAGCCACCCAAGAGAAGGTGAAGCAGCAATAATCTTTTCATTAGAAGGTGTTTTTGCAACAATTGCAGCTTGGTTTTTGTTAAATCAGATATTAGGAGCTAATAATTTATTAGGATGTTTCTTTATTTTATGTGGTGTTTTATTATCTCAATTACTACCTTTAATTAAACAATCAGTTTAAAAATAAATTATCGACAATAAAATTAATCCAATTATTAATC
>JALRDM010000409.1 GCA_023262195.1 Salibacteraceae bacterium
ATCCAGTCGTTTCGCAAGTTCTAGTAAAGTCATTTCTCTTTATTATTTAACATGTCTAAGGCGACATCTACAATCATGTCTTCTTGACCGCCCACCATTTTACGTTTGCCCAGTTCCTCCAGTATATCTGCAGTATCGATCCCGTAGCGATCCGAGGCCTTTTCGGCATGCAGCAAAAAGCTTGAATAAACGCCAGCGTAACCGAGGGATAATGTCTCGCGGTCTACACGAACCGGACGGTGCTGAAGTGGCCTAATCACATCATCGGCAATATTCATGAGTTGCTTGAAATCACTGCCGTGGTCAGCATTCATGCGATTTAAAACAGCAATAAGTACTTCGAGTGGACAATTTCCTGCTCCTGCTCCCATGCCCGCCAAAGAGGCATCAAGACGGGTAGCACCGTGTTTCATGGCCACAATCGTATTTGCCACAGCCAAACCCAAGTTGTGGTGACAATGGATACCGATTGCCGTGGTTGGCTTCAACACATCTTTAAACGCCTTCATTCTATCTTCAACATCATCCATTAAAAGCGCTCCGGCAGAGTCGGTTACATATACACAGTCTGCCCCATAGCTTTCCATAAGCAAGGCCTGTTCCGCCAATTTGGTCGGTTCATTCATATGGGCCATCATTAAGAATCCTCCCACATCCATGCCTAGATCTTTGGCAGCGGCTATATGCTGTGCGCCAATATCCGCCTCGGTGCAGTGTGTAGCGATACGAACCGATTCTACACCTAATGCGTGCGCCTTTTTCAAGTCTTCAATGGTGCCTATACCAGGTAATAGTAAAGTTGTGAGACGAGCATGCTTTAGCTTTTCTCTCAGTCCATTGAGCCACTCCCAGTCGGTGTGAGCACCAAACCCATAATTAAAACTTGAACCAGAAAGCCCGTCACCGTGTGCTACTTCAATGGCGTCAACACCAGCTCTATCCAATGCCACAGCGATATCGTGCACCTGATCCTTGGTGTATTGATGCCTAATGGCATGCATTCCATCTCTGAGTGTTACATCCTGAATGTAAAGTTTCTTATCCATTGATCACCTCCTTCTTAATCATGCGCTCTCCAGTAGCCATGGCTGCGCTTGTCATAATATCAAGGTTGCCAGCATATTCGGGTAAATAATGACCCGCGCCAACCACCTTTAGGAATACGGTAGTCTTTAGCCCATGTACATGACCGATCCCTTCAATAAACACTGGGCTCGATGGTGGAATTTCTTCAAACTGTACCTCTTGGTGCAACTCATATCCCGGCACATATTTCTGTACCTCTGCCACCATTTTGTGAATACTTTCTTTGACGGCCACCTCGTCTGCTTTCTCGCTGAGTGTAAAAACCGTATCTCGCATCACGAGCGGTGGCTCTGCAGGGTTTAATATGATGATTGCCTTGCCTTTCTTCGCACCGCCCACCGCCTCTATGGCCTGAGCTGTGGTGTCCGTAAACTCATCAATATTTGCTCGCGTACCTGGTCCTGCACTTTTGCTCGAAATTGATGCCACAATCTCACCGTAGTGCACCTTAGCCACTCTTGAAACGGCAGCTACCATTGGTATAGTAGCCTGTCCACCGCATGTAACCATATTTACGTTGTCCAACTCCAAATGCTCCTCCGCGTTTACAGGTGGAATCAAATAAGGACCGATAGCAGCAGGTGTAAGGTCTACCATTCGTTTTCCAAAAGGCTTAAGCTTTTCGTAATTGTAAGCGTGTGCCTTGGCGGAGGTGGCGTCAAATACGAGGTCAATATCATTGAACTCTGGCATTGCGATTAATCCATCTACGCCTTCATGCGTGGTGGCTACGCCCATACGCTGAGCACGTGCGAGTCCATCCGAATTTGGATCGATGCCCACCATCACGCCCATTTCTAGGGCATCAGAGGTGCGCAATATCTTGATCATGAGATCAGTGCCAATATTGCCCGAACCAATAATTGCAACTTTTGATTTTTTCATCTCCGTATTTGTTATGGCAAAGATTGAATTTAAGACCGACTCAAGGCATCCAATTCCTCAATTATATCCTCATCACTCCAATTGGCCGCCCCAATGTGCTTATAGACCAGCTTGCCCTGTGCATTAAGCATAAATGATGCGGGTATGGACTCGTGTTCGAACTCGGGCGGGTTGCGTGATTTTTGCATGTAAAACGGATAGTCATACTTTGTTGATTCAATGAACTTATAGTATTCGCGCTCGGCTTCCCTTGTGATAAACAAAAACTGAATATGTGGCAGTGCGTCCTGCATTGCTTGCATAGATCTGAACTCAGCAAGGCATGGCCCACACCAACTTGCGTAGAAATTGATGAAAATGGGCTTTCCCTCCATTTCACTCAGTAGGAAATCATTTCCATCTGCATCCATCAATTGAAAAGGAAAATCAAGAACATTCTTATCCGCACTCTCTTCTTCTATTTCATTGGATGGGGAGAACAAGAACACACTTTG
>JALRDM010000077.1 GCA_023262195.1 Salibacteraceae bacterium
GCTAGCTTTTACCCAGAGATGATGTATGAAGATGGCTCTTACAACCACAACCACATGCTCAGAGATTTCATTACTGGCCAGTGGGGTTGGGACATTCCAACAACAGGAGAGAATTTCTTTTGGGATACAACGATCACTTACACGCTTCCCGCTACGCTCAATGGTTTGGCCACGAATTGGCAGGACATGGAGATAGCTGCTTATATTTCTGATACGCAGAAGGATATTTACACTGGAACAAGCGAGTGGTTTTATCCAAAGGAAAATCATTGGGACATGAGTGCAACCTCTGATGTAGCAGTTGACGGTTTTTGTGATGATGAAGCAAGTGTGGAGGTTGAAATTACAAACAACGGTGCGGCAACGATCGGTTCTTTTGATCTAGAGTACTCAATCAACGGAGGTGCGGTTCAAACAGAATCCTACTCAGGTTCATTAACTACAAACGCAAGCACCACAATGAGCTTTGACGTGACATTAGAAGATGGTCTAAATGTTATCTCTTTTAGTCGTTTCCAAAATGTAAAGGATGATAATGATGATTTGTTAATCAACCCAACGGCATCTGGATTTTTATCGAAGCCTGCAGGTGCAACAGCAACTGTTGCGGCTTCAGGTCAGGAAGCACCAATTGAGGATGATTTTGAAGATGTCTCTGTAGGAGATGATCCAAATAAATTCCATGTAGTTGAGCGCGCTAGTGGAATTTGGCCAATCGTTGTGGCAAATTCATATTATCAAAATGTTACTGAAAACTTGGGCGGATTCGGTGAATCCGATCAATCGTTATTCTTTCCTTTAGGCTACAGTACAATTACTGCAGGCTCCGCATATTCAGTTATTTCGGATAATTATGACTTAAGCACATTGGAAGAGGCTGAGCTTCAATTTGTTTATTCTTACGGCTCCTTAGTTTCAAACGACAATTCTGACTTTACCGTTGATGTTTCGATCGATTGTGGTGAAACTTGGGAAAACATTTATGATGAGAAAGGTGAGGATATTAACAACTCAGGAGTGGACGCCTCATATATTATATTCCCTGACGAAGAGCAGTGGGATAAAGTGAAACTTGATATGACTGATTTTGTCGGAGAGACGGAGGTTATGGTTCGTTTCAGAATAGTTAAGGATCAAACTAACACGCTTTACATTGATGATGTTAAAATGAAGAATGTTCAGCTTAGTGTGGATGAATTATCCTCGAATGAAGTAGTGCTCTTCCCTAATCCAGCGTCTGATATCGTAACCATAGAAAATGCGGGCACAAATGCAAGCGTTGAGTTGATAGATGTAAATGGTAGAACTGTATTGGTGGATCGAGTTGCTCAAAATGGAGTGAATGTTTCATCTCTTGCAGCAGGTGTTTATAACGTGATCATTAATAGTGATGAAGGCGTTTCTAATACTAGACTTACCATAGTTAAGTAAAGTCCCAAAATTTAAGGGAAGGTTCATATCATGAGCCTTCCCTTATTTATGTCATAGATTATGAAGAATAGAGCTTTAATTATTACAGCAATCATGTCATTGATTGTGTCAAACGTCACAGCGCAGTTTAGTATGGAATGGACTGGGCCTCAATTAATTCAAGAACCAGTAAACTCTGATATTGAGTTTGATTTTAACCTTATAAACGAAACAAGCTCTACACTTGAGTTGCGCTGGAGACTGATAGAAAACGATTTTCCAACGGATAAATGGGATGACTATGTATGTGACGTGGTATGTTATGACTCATCAATGAGAGCACGTGATCTGGATATAAATAGCGATACAATTTTTCCGATTATCCTACACATCGCTACGGATAATGATGAAGGCTTTGGAACCTCACAATTATGCTTTTGGGAACGAGCTGATTCGGCCGGCACAATTCAATGCATTACAGCGAGAGCTACAACTTGTTGGAACTTCGTAGATACTATGGAGATATCTCATAATTCTATGACTTACTATGTAATCGAAGGAAGTGTCTATGAAAAAAGTGGCACAACGTACACCATGGTTGGTGCATCTAGCACAATTAGTTACATGGACTGTGACCTTCTAACCATAGGAGAAGATATCTTAGAGTTTGAGTATAGCGAGTTTGCAGAATTCACTGATTACGAAGAGTATGTGTACAATGGTGAAGACATCTACATCATTGATGGCAGCTACTATGTGTATGACGGAAGTAAATACGTTCTTCAAGGTGATGCTGAGGAGGATAAAGTAGATGGAGTGAATGTGGTAATCCTTGATGGAGATACTTTCGAATTATTCAATAATGAATTAGTGCCACTTGGTTTTGAAACCGTAATTGAGTCAACTCTCAAAGTTTACCCTAACCCGTCCTCTGATATTGTAAATATTTCTGGTTTGCAGCACGGTACAGCACATGTTGACATGATAGATGCAATAGGTAGACTTGTCCTATCTGAAAAAACCAATGGTGAAGTGAATGTATCATCTTTGCCTGCTGGTACATATTCTCTGATCATCAAGGACCGTACTTATATATCAACTGTGCAGGTTTCTATTGTGCGTTAGGTAACAGGTAAAAACTAATTATTTTGAAACCCGAAAATTGTAAAACGATCGGGTTTTTTTATGTGAAATGGAGCCAACCATAAATAATTCAAGCGTTTATCTTTACGCATTACCTTGCAAATATTGATTACGCGCTTTACAAACTTTGGATTATTCATTCTGATCAACGTGACCGCAGCGTTGGGTCAATCCAATGTATATGTCAGTGATCTTTCAGGCGTGGATAACAATGCGTGTGGGACCGTAGGATCACCCTGCAAAACCATTCAATATGCAGTTGACTCCATAGCCTTGGATGGGGACACGATTCAAATTGATACGGGACTGTATCAGTTGCCAGCAGCTGTAGGTGTTGATACACCAGTAGTCAATATTCCAGAGGATAAGAGTTTAAGCTTTATCGGAACCGCTTCAGGCAACGGAACACGCATTGATGGTGATACTACGCGTAGGGGGTTTTTAATGCGATACACTGGAGGCACCTGTCCATCAGGGTTTGGCAGCAACGGTATTTCTGACTCGACCGTATTATACTTTCAAGATTTGATAGTACAGAATTGCCACATCGTGGAAACATGCGGCAACACTACATACGCATATGGTGGTGGTATGCGCATAGATGCGGATTCTGCTTCGAAACTATATGTAACGATTGAGCATTGTACATTTAAAAATAACAGAGCATTTGATGATGCTGGCCCCAATATTGGAGGCCGCTCTGCGAGCGGTGGTGCAGTTTGGATTTATGGACGTAGAAATCAAACCGCTTCGCCCGCTGACTATTCAGAGGCTCATATCAACAACTGTGATTTCTCTGAGAATTATGCTGATCAGCTGTCTAATGGTGGTCACGGAGGTGCTTTACTCTTAAGAGATTTAGATACTGCATCCGTGACTAATTCAAGTTTCTGTGACAATTACGTCTACAGCACGAATGCGGATAATGGCGACTTACTTCATGACCGCAATGCAGGTGGCGCGATATGTTTTTATGACTTAAAAAATACTTCACCAGGAAACAAGTACCGTGTAGATAATTGTTCGTTTATAAATAACTCGGCTACCGTGGCTAACAATGCTTTGGTTAATCCTTCTGAAGGAGGTGCAATCTTTTTAACGAAGGGGGATGTTTTAAACGCCACATCAACCGCAAATCTCACTATAAGCAATTCTAATTTTTATAACAATAACGTTCAAACAGGAATTGAACACATAGACAATAACGGAGGAACAATTGATACTGCGGGTATTGGATTTAATGCATACTATGCTCAGTTTCAGGTAGACTTGGGCGAGGATACTACGCTTTGTGTGGGCGATTCACATCTTCTTGATGGCTCCATTACTGGTGCTACATACGAATGGAGTGACGGAAGTACAACACCTACAATTTATGTGAACGCCACCGATACTTACAGTGTTACGGTTACTGTAGGTTCTTGTGAAGTTTCAGATACCATTGTGGTAGACTTTGTATCTGAACCTACCATCGACTTAGGCATGGATACTACATTATGCGGTTATGATAGCATCTATCTAGATGCCTCTTGGCCAAATTCAACATATTCATGGAGCAATAACTCTATTGATTCGGCAATCTGGGCTGGCCCAGGGGTTTATTGGGTTGAAGTGGATAATGACGGTTGTACATCAAAGGATACCATTGATATTGATAGTGTAAACCTGAGTCCTTTAAATCTTGGTAACGATACCACTATTTGCGGGAGTGCATCTGGTAATGTGCTTCTTGATGCAACACAGCCAGGGGCTAGTTATGTGTGGCAAGATAACTCCACCAACGCCACCTTTAATGTTACGCAGAGCGGAGTGTACCACGTGACGGTGTCAAAAGAGAGTTGCATGTATGTAGATACGATAAACGTTGATTTTCAACTTTACCCAGTAGTATCATTACCTGATTCAACAACGATCTGTCCATATGAGACACTAGCGCTTAATGCTACTGTTTCGGGTGCTCAATATGGTTGGAATTCTGGCCAATCATCGTCAATTATCAATGTTTCTGAAGAGGCACTCTATATTGTTAGTGTTGACTTGAATGGTTGCATCACTCTAGACTCAGCCTTTGTTGATACCATAGAAATACCACCCAAATACTTGGGACCAGATCTTTTATTATGCCCAGATGACGTATACTTATTTGACGCCACTACCGTAGGTGCCTCATCTTATTTATGGCACAATGGCCACACTGGCCCGACATACAATGGATCATTGCCAGGTGTTTTCTGGGTTGAAGTGGAAATGGAGAGCTGTACTGTTCGTGATTCAATTGATGTAAACTATGTGGTTCCTCCGGGAGACATAATTGGTGACGACATTAACGTATGCGAGAACCAAGTGATTACACTAACTGTCTATCCACAAAATCTCGATAATTTCCTTTGGAGCACGGGCAGTACTTCGCATGAAATCAATGTTACAACTCCAGGTATTTATTCGGTCACAGCTAATAAGTCTGGATGTCCATTTAACGACACCGTGGAAGTTACACACCGGCCAATACCCGATGTAAACCTTGGCGGAGAGAGGGAAGCGTGCGATGGGGATACGGTTAGACTTGACGTGACTACCGAAGGAGCCACATATTCTTGGGTTGGAGGCTCTCAATCCCCAACAAAAATTGTAACAGAACCGGGTGTGTTTTCAGTAACGGTGAATCTTAATGAGTGCCTTGCTGAAGGAAGTGTTAAAGTAAAGTTCAAGGATGCACCCAACCCCAATCTTAAAGACGATATCTATCGCTGTGAAGGGGTGAGTCATACATTCAGCATGTTTAAACCACAGTATGACAGTTACTTGTGGCATAACGGCTCCACCGACTCAGCGATAACGGTGAATAAGGGTGACACGATTTGGGTTCAAGTAGAAATAGGTGGTTGTTTCGGATCGGATACAGCCTTGTTTGTGCACGCCAAAAAACCGGTAATCAACTTGGGTGCAGACACAATACTGTGTGACGGTGATGAGCTTTTATTGAACGCAAAGGTTGATGGGACGGCAAATTATGAGTGGCATGATAAATCAGATGAACCAGAGTTTCTAGTTTGGCGCGAAGGGATTTATCATGTAACAATAAGAAGGGGAGGGTGTGTAGGCAATGATTCAATTACCGTGCGTTATAGGCCATATCCAAACGCAGAACTCGGGAATGACACAACCATTTGTCTTGGCGACTCTTTGGTGCTAAGCTTGAATGATTCCGCAGCAAAATACACGTGGAACGATGAGTTTCAGACGGAGAAATTTACGGTTCAAGATTCTGCTACAGTTGTTTTAACAGGTGAAAATTATTGTGGTGTATATAGCGATACCATGATTGTTTCCCTGCGAGATTGCGAGTGTTTCATGTACATTCCAAACACATTTAGTCCGGATGATGACGGAATTAATGAAGCGTTTATCCCCCAGTTTGATTGTGATTTAATGGATTATCGAATCAGCATCAGAGATCGATGGGGCAGAACCATGTTTGAATCAACCGACCCAATTCTACCCTGGGATGGTATGATGGATGGTAAGCCAGTTGAAATTGGCGTTTACGTTTACGAGGTTTGGTATAAAGCAGAGCTAGAGATCAATTCAAGCAGTGTACAGTTCTATAAGAACGGTACAATTAATATTATTCGTTAAATAAACGCTTCTCAGCGTGAAACAATAAGGCTGTAAAGTGTTAATTAGTTGATTGACTCTAATCCACAATTAATCTAAAAAATGCAA
>JALRDM010000111.1 GCA_023262195.1 Salibacteraceae bacterium
TTTGAATAAGGCAAACTCAAACGCTCCGCTATAGTCCTCCAACACAAATTTCCCGAACGGTGAGCCGGTCTTAGTAATGAGGTGCGAAACACTGGTGATGATTCCAGCTACATTACATTCCCTGCGTTTCTTGAGGTTTTCAATATCCTCAAGCTCTACCACTTGCATATTACTAAACTGCTCCAATTCAAACTTGAAATCATCGAGGGGATGACCTGAAATGTAAACGCCCACCACCTCTTTTTCTCGGTTCAGCTGGTCGAGTGTGCGCCACTCAAGGGCAGGCGGGATGGGTGGTTCTGGTATGTCTGCATCTTCGGATTCGCCAAACAGGCTCGCTTGGCTTGAGTTTGCAGCCTCCCTCACGGCATTCCCATATTTAATGGCCATTTCAATCAATGTTTGACCTCTCTCATCTTCAGCGAAATACTGCGCGCGGTGTATTCCCTCAAATTGGTCAAAAGCACCAGCCAAGGCTAAACCTTCAAAGTTCTTTTTGTTTACTGTTCTGAGATCCAATCGAGAAGCAAAGCCAAAGATGGAGGCGTATGGCCCATTTTCTTCGCGCTCAGCTACAATGGCATCTACAGCGCCATTTCCCACGCCTTTAATCGCGCCCATACCGAAGCGTATTTTGCCTTTATCATTCACCTTAAACTTGAAATTACTCTCATTTACCGATGGGCCAAGCACTGGAATTCCTGCGCGCTTGCATTCTTCCATAAAGAAGGTGACTTTCTTGATGTCGCCCATATTGTGCGTGAGCACCGAAGCCATGTATTCGGCTGGGTAGTTGGCCTTGAGGTAAGCGGTTTGAAATGCTACGAGGGAGTAAGCTGCCGAGTGCGACCGGTTGAAACCATACTCGGCAAACTTCATCATGATGTCAAAAATCTCATCGGCCTTTTTGGCATCGATGCCGTTATGCGTTTCACAGCCTTCGCGAAAAATGATCTTCTGCTCTTGCATCACATCCATTTTCTTCTTACCCATGGCACGCCTGAGTATATCCGCTGCTCCGAGGCTATATCCAGCGAGAATTTGTGCGGTTTGCATGATCTGCTCCTGATAGACCATGATGCCGTAGGTGTCTTTGAGGATCGGAATCAGCTTTTCATGCGGGTATTCTACTTCCTCAATTGCCTGTTTACGCTTGATGAACGTATCAATGAATTGAAGAGGGCCCGGACGATACAAGGCGTTCATGGCAATCAAATCCTCGATATCGGTTGGCTTCAGATTGCGTAAGTGCTTTTGCATACCAACGGACTCGAATTGGAAGGTGCCGTTGGTTTCTCCTTTTTGATAAAGCTCGAAAGCCTTAGCATCATCCAATGGAATCTGGTCAATATCAATTTCCACCCCATGGCGCTCTTTGATCAGGGCCACGGCATCTTTCATGATGGTAAGCGTTTTGAGACCAAGGAAATCCATCTTCAATAGACCCGCACTTTCAACTACGCTGTTATCAAACTGTGTGACAAGTAAATCTGAGTCCTTGGCAGTTGCCACAGGAATAAACTCGCGAATGTCTTCGGGTGTGATGATCACCCCACAAGCGTGAATACCGGTATTTCGAACTGATCCCTCTAGTTTTCTTGCTTGGTTCAGAATTTTTCCGTGCTCGTTGTCTTGCTCACTGATCTCAATGAGTTGCTTCACATTGGTGAGGTCATCGCCATTGAAGTCTTTGGCCAGTTCCTTTTCATCCTTCCCAAAAATGTGCTTGAATTTCTTTAAGTCGGGCACGAGCTTAGCGATGCGATCAGCTTCGGAAAGCGGTAGGTCCATTACTCGGGCTACATCACGGATGCTCGACTTCGCAGCCATGCTTCCATAGGTGATGATCTGTGCCACTTGAGTTTGTCCGTACTTCTTGACCACATAGTCAATGATGCGATCTCGACCTTCATCATCAAAATCGATATCAATATCGGGCATGGACACCCGTTCCGGATTTAAGAATCGCTCGAAGAGTAGATTGTATTTGATTGGGTCGATGTTGGTAATTCCGATGGCGTAGGCCACTGCACTACCTGCAGCGGAGCCCCGACCTGGACCAACCCAAACCCCTCGGTTTCGGGCCTCTCGGGTGAAATCTTGAACAATTAAGAAATAACCCGGAAAACCCATGTCTTTGATTACGCTCAGCTCGTAGTCGAGTCGTTCTTTGATCTCATCGGTGATTTCACCGTATTTCTCTTTGGCACCTTCGTAGGTAAGGTGTGCCAAGAATTCATTTTCTCCTTCAAATTCTGCGGGTATGTCAAATTTCGGTAGTAGAATATCCCTTCCGAGTTGGTACTCTTCCACCTTATCTATAATCTCTTTGATGTTAATGATGGAATCAGGCAAATCACTAAACAATGCCTTCATTTCATCGCCCGATTTAAAGTAGTATTCCTGATTTTTCATTCCAAACCGATGCCCTCGACCAAAGCCTATGGGTGTATCGATCTGTTCACCATCCTTTACGCAAAGGAGAATGTCGTGCGCGTAGGCGTCTTCCTTTTTCTCGTAGTAGACATTGTTGGCCGCGAAATATTTCACGCCATATTGCTCGCAGAACCGGAGCAATACTTCGTTTACGCGCTTTTCTTCCTCAAGATCATGGCGCATAAGCTGTACGTAGAAGTCTTCGCCAAATAGCCCATGCCAGTATTTAAACGCCTCTTCTGCTTGTTTCTCACCAATATTCAAGATTAGGTTGGGAATCTCCCCACCTAGGCCGCCCGTGGTGCAGATGAGGTTTTCCTTGTACTGTTCGATCACTTCTCGTCCAACCCTGGGTAAACCTGCGTAGTAACCTTCAATGAACCCTACCGAACACAACTTGGCGAGGTTGTGATAGCCCTGCTCATTTTTAGCGATGAGCACTTGCTTAAAGCGTTTGTCGGGCGCGTCTTTGGTGAATTGATGTTTCTGATATTCTTCTGCTACAAAAAACTCACAACCCACGATGGCTTTGATCCCAGCCATTTCACACTCCCGTACAAAGTGGAAAACGCCCATCATGTTTCCCAAATCGGTAATGGCGATTGCGGGCATCTCCAATTCTGCCGCCCGTCTTACAATGGATTTGATGTTGGACGTGGATTGTAGTATGGAAAACTGGGTGTGGTTATGCAGGTGCACAAACGGGAATTCCTCCAGCAGCTTTTTGTTTTCTTTCAGCTCTTTTTTAGAAGGTGTGTCATCTGTATCCTCAAGTTCA
>JALRDM010000164.1 GCA_023262195.1 Salibacteraceae bacterium
CCACGACCGAAATGTTGTCCGCGAATCCGTTTCTTACCAGTCGGATTTTATCGGGTTGTCCTGATTTATCTCCTAGTTTTTCTACGATTCGCTCTGTTACCGTGGTAGTAAGTTCAGATTTCCGATAGATATTGCGTTCAATGCGCCTTAGAAGTTTTCCAAATAAACCGTCTGGATTTACGAGTCCTTCAATGAAATATACTTCTGGGTATTCATCGCGTACATCAAAAATGAATCGTTTACCGGTAATCCGGCAAGCCAGAGAAGCGGCATAACTGATGGTAAATGGAGGACTTGAAATAAAAAAAAGTTGCGCTGGATGAAACAGCACTCGGAAGAACATCTCCAAGGAATAGACCAACTCCTTGAATAGCCGTATATAAGCAGAGTCTTGATTGCTACCTATCGGAGACCATAGGGTTTGCACTTGATATTCTTTGATGCCCTTAGAAAGATTTGACGTCAAGATGGAAGTGTCATAACCAGCATCAAGAAAGGCATCCGCCAAATAACGGTTGCGCACGGCCATGGCAGGACTCTCGGGGTAAAAGAGTTGCACCACGATACATGCGGATTTCTTTTTTAACTCCATAAATAGATTATCCAAGTTTAGTTTGGCAATATTGCCAAAACAACTCATAAGTTGGTCGCACTTTTCCAAATTAACTAAACTGCGAGACCATTAAAAGTTTCATGCAATTGCGAATACCTCAGACCTTAAGCTCGATTACAATTTGGCTGTTGGTGGGCTATATGTTGAGTGGAATTATAAAGAACGCTCTGTTGCTCTTTGACATTCAAGCTGGGTTTGATCTCACGTTGGTGCTTGCCTTATTGATTATTCTTTTTGGTAGTCTCATGTGGATGCGCAGAGGTTTCGCGATTAAGGTTGAACGATTAAACCTTATGTTATTGGTTCTATTCGCGCTGTTAATTACTTGGATGAGCATCTCTATGGTTTATAGTAATTCTGAGTGGTATAAGTATGCGAAGTTTTTCGGCTTTTGTACTGGAGTTTTCCTGGTCCTCATTCCATTGTTTTTTGATACACTTAATTTATCGCTCTACAGTAGGGTTTACACCTACCTTACGCTATTTGGGTCATGGTTTTACATTTTCGTTATGACCAGATACGAGTTGTTTGAGTTTTTCTTCGAAGTAAAAGACATGTACTTGTATTTTGGAAAAATGCTCGGCACTGGTACTATACTTCTGGTATTTGGATGGAGGAGGGTGCTTCATTGGTCTAGATCAAAGGCATATCTCATTATATTCTGTTGCATTCTAACGTTGCTGGCACTAGGAGCGAGAGGGCCATTTATATTCTTTGTTGCTGTCTGTATCGTTGGTCTCTTTATTCAATTGCTTGTAGGAAATAGTGAAAGAGTCAAACCACGTCAATCAAGTGGCCGGGTACTTACGCTGGTATTGGGCATCGTAGCCTTATTAGGAACTGTGATGCTGATCACCTTTTCTGACGACTTGTTGCAGTTAATCCTAAGAAGTTTTAATCGCTATGTGGTTTTGTTTGAGTTTTTGGATATTTCAAGTGAATCGGATGGTGGTAAGTCAATTGATAACCGCGTACAATTCATTCAACATACCTTCTACGGCATATTTGAGAGTGGTTACAGCTTTCTATTCGGAAATGGCTTTGGAAGCTTTGGAATGGACTTTTTAGGATATGAGGCCGAATTGTATCCTCATAATTTATTCCTTGAAGCATGGTATGAAATGGGAGTTATTGGTTTCCTGTTACTGTTTGGCATTCTCACTTTAGCCATCTGGCAACTCACCAAATCGCCAATCGGATTTATAATGATACCTGCCGTGTCGTTTGAGCTATTGAACTTCTTGAAGTCCGGCTCTTTTGCAGATACACGAACCCTGTTTCTGCTGATTACGCTAGGCCTAGGGTTTAGCAAGCATCAACTTGGCCTCCATAACGAGACTGATTATGAACCCCATAAAGAGACCTACGAACGATCCGAGTAAAAGGGACGCACTCAATCCAAAAGTGGGTTTCGAAGGAGTAAGTAGTTGGGTCAATTGATAAAAGGGTGCCCCAATTTCAATTTCTCGTTCGATCTGGGCATTTTTTTCAATCATGGCGAGCATGGAAGTGTGCGATCCGTTGGCGTAAACACCAAGCGCTGGTGGCCTATTTCCTTTGATGTACTCGTAGTATTGATTTTGAAAACTGTCCAATTCGGCAATTTCATCAACGATTTTCCTCGCCATATCCTTCCTCGATCTCGAATACAATTCGGCTTGTTTTTGCACATAGTGATTGGATGAGAATATGTCTAGAATACATCGTTCAATTTGTTGAGCATAAAGCGGTTCACTCATTTTTATGGTAATCCGAACTTGAGCGCTTTCGGAACCCCTGCTGTTCGTGTTTTGGAAAATAGCCGATTCGATAAGGCCCATGCTTGCGGCCACGCTATCCGAACATTTGCATCGAGACGTCAGAAAATCGTACTGACCTTGGTCAATAGCTTGGTTAATAGATAAGGTAATTTCTGAGAAAACATTCGCAGGAACAGAGTGAGTTTCAATGGTAAATGATCCGATGTAGGTTTTGGGATACTGGTGAATGAGCACCCCCAATAAGATGCCTGCTATGAAGAACGCCACTATAGCTCTAAACCTACGCCTAAAAAAACTGGCCGTTAAACGCAGCGTGTCTTCTAGGGTTAAATACTCTTTTTCCATTCGGATTCAAGGTTAGTATAATTTGAGAAATGAACAAAACAAACATTCGGGCCTCATAAAGTATATTGAAACTTGGAATAAATACTATTCTCTCCGATTCATCTATCGTCATTGGTTGTCACAGGTGATTGTTAATGTTATCTGATTTAATCAGGACGACACCATTATGTGTAAGGTTAATTTTGCTTGAATGGCAGAGTTCAGACAAAGCGATCCGCGCTACATTATTCGAAAGAGTGTGTTGCTGTTTGCTGATCTATTGCTGCTATGTATTTCCCTGTATCTATATCTCAGTATTTTTTATCACAACAGCTTATGGCCGAGTCAGCCCATTACGCTCAATTTGTTATGGTTTGGTCTTTTATGTGGCCTATGGTTGGTGTATTCGGCAGCGCTACGGTTGTATTTAGCCCTTTTCGCTCCTAAAATTTCGAGCTTGGTTCGGAAGTCAGCCTTGGTCGCGGCTTTGTCGAGTGCTAGTTTTCTTTTATTTCCTTACCTCAGTCCGCTCTTTCCTGATACGCGACTAGCGTTCTATCTATTCATAGGGCAAACCACGCTTGGAATTTCTATTTGGCATTTCTTGTTTGGGAAGTTTTTTAATAAGCCAGCCTTAGCGAAGCGTACCCTAATTGTTGGTGCCGGTTGGTCAGGAAAGAAAATTGCAAAAACCTTAAGCAATACTGCGCTTTCAGAAGACCTTGGTTACGAGGTGGTTGGGTTTATCGATGATAATGCGGCCAAGGTCGGTGATGAAGTCGAAGGATTTAAAGTTCTGTCTAAAAGCGATGAAATGTTCACGTATGCGCGCAGGCTAAAGGTGGACCTTATTGTATTGGCCGTGCATACGGCTGAAAACATCAACGGTGACTTGTATAGTCATATTATCAACTGCCAGAATTATGGCATTGAGCTTACTCCGGCAAATATCCTTTACGAGGAAGTGATAGGTAGGGTAATGGTAAAACAGACCGAAACAAGCCTGAACTTGACCTATGATTTTTACTCCAAACCAGACGATCTGCTGTATTTGGTGCTCAACAGAATATTAAACATAGGCTTTTCGATATTGGGATTATTCATTTGTGGACTTGCCATTCCCTTTGTTTGGTATTTGAATGCCTTGTTTAGCCGGGGGCCGCTTTTTTATTCCCAAATAAGGACAGGTAGAGATGGAACTCCATTTAGGATATATAAGTTCAGAACCATGGTGGTGAATGCTGAGAAGGGTACAGGAGCGGTTTGGGCCAATAAAAACGACTCACGTATCACAGGACCAGGGAACTTTTATAGAAAGACACGAATTGATGAGCTTCCACAGTTCTGGAATGTGCTTCGTGGTGAAATGAATCTAATTGGCCCGAGACCTGAGCGTCCTGAGTTTGTGTCTGAGCTGGTGAAAAAGATTCCATTCTTTGACCTGAGGCACGAGGTAAAGCCGGGCATCACGGGATGGGCTCAAGTCCGTCATAAGTATGGCAATACCGAGGAGGATAGCCTAATAAAACTACAATATGATCTCTATTACATAAAGAACAGATCTTTTCTGCTCGATATGGGCATTATTTGGAGGACGATCGCTGTAATGATAAAATTTAAAGGAAACTGATGAAATTATTAACTGTAGTGGGCGCACGTCCACAATTTGTGAAAGCGGCAGCCTTGAGCCGTGCGCTTGACAGAATTGAGGGAATAGAGGAGCTTATTGTACATACGGGGCAACATTTCGACTCGAATATGAGCGAAGTGTTTTTCGAGGAAATGCAGATACCAAAGCCCGCGTTCAACCTGGCCATTAATTCTCTTGGTCATGGCGCCATGACAGGTAGGATGCTGGAAGAGATCGAAAAGCTTATTCTATCCGAAAAACCGAATATGGTGCTAGTGTATGGTGACACGAACAGCACCATAGCCGGAGCCCTTGCTGCTAAGAAGCTTCATGTTGCCGTTGGTCATGTCGAAGCCGGATTGCGGAGTTTCAATATGGCGATGCCCGAAGAAGTGAATCGGATATTGACCGACCGAATTAGCGATCACCTGTTTTGTCCGACCGATACTGCAATCAACAACCTGAAGAAGGAAGGCTCTGACAATATTGACTGTCATGTGCACCGTACGGGCGATGTGATGCA
>JALRDM010000208.1 GCA_023262195.1 Salibacteraceae bacterium
ATTGACATCCGCAGGTCATCACAGATAAAGAATGGCGATGAGGTGATTGGTAATAACGTGAAGCTCAAAGTTGTTAAGAACAAGGTAGCGCCACCATTTAAGCGTGCTGAGTTTGATATAATGTATGGAACGGGTATTTCAAAATCTGGCGAAATTGTGGATCTTGGAGTTCAACAAGGCATTCTCAAAAAGAGTGGTTCTTGGTTTAGCTATGGTGAAACCAAGCTGGGGCAAGGCCGAGATGCCGTAAAGCAGCTATTTGAAGACAATCCCGAATTGAGTGAAGAAATCGAAAACAAGATTTTTGAGTCATTCAAACCGAAATCGAAAGAAAAGGCAGCATCTGCAGAAGCATAGTGCTTCCTAATTCTAAATGTGCAAAGGCCGTGGCGTATAGCCATGGCCTTTTACTTTTATGTTTGAGACCATGAAAAACACATTCTATTTACTTCTTCTGATTTCAATTGTTGGTTGCGGAGAAACCAAAACTATAGTCGAGGAGGCATATGAAAATCCTGTAGACAGTATCAGCGCGATTATCAAGGGTGATCAAGGAAATTCTGATCTGTATTTTGAGCGATCAAAGGCGTACTTCCAACTCGGTGATGTACCCGCAAGTCTGAGTGATGTGGGTAGAGCTTTGAATTTAGACAGTAGCAAAGCTGATTACTACATATTCCTAGCAAGCTTGAAGATTATAAATAAGCAAAGCAGAGAATCAAGAGATGCTTTGCTTAAGGCATATGAAATCAATCCAGATAATGTGGATGTACTTGTAAAACTGGGAGAGCTTTACATGTTGGTTGACGATTACGCCAACTCATTTAAGTATTTAAATGAGGCTTTAAGAGTTGATGTAAATAATGCTACTGCCTATCGTTTGAAAGGCTTCAATTACAAATATGCCGGTGATACCGTCAAGGCTGTGTCTAGTTTTCGAACGGCAATTGAACAAGACCCTGAGGACTATGATAGCTACTTACAGCTTGGGCTACTATTTTCCATACCCTTAGAGCCAATTGCACTTGACTATTACAACAACGCATTAAGGGTAAAGCCAAATAGCTTAGAGGTAATGTATGCAAAGGCTTTTCACTTACAGCGAGCCGGTGAAGTGCGATCGGCCATTCGATTGTATGATGAAATAATCGAGCTAAATCCAAATTATTTCAATGCACATTACAATAAGGGATACATCTATCTTGAATACCTTGCGAAGTATGATAGTGCTTCAATGGCCTTTACTGAATCCATTAACTATGGCCCAGAAAAATATTTTCAAGCCCTATATAATCGAGGATTAGCCAAAGAAAGGGCTGATTTCACCAAAGAGGCACTGGAAGATTATAAAATGGTATTAGAGATGAATCCTCAGTATGATTTGGCGGCAATGGCCATCTCCAGGATATCTGAATAAAAAAAGCCCCATTGTAATTCGATGAGGCTTTATGCAATTGCAAAAAACTGTCGTATTAATTATCGTCCTTACCTACGTAAAACTCTACCATTTTCTCACTGGTATTACCAAGCTTATCCTTAGCAACCACCTTTACTTCATACTTCTTGTTCTTTCTAAACCTGCTCATTTCTGACGCATCTAACGTTTGAGCAGAAGAATACAAGGTCAACGCTCCACCATCCATAGAATACATGATTTTATCCGCGCCCACCTTCTTATCGGTGGCCGCAACGTAC
>JALRDM010000320.1 GCA_023262195.1 Salibacteraceae bacterium
TGAACTTAGGATATTAATTTGTGATGGTGCTCAAATACGCAATTTCAAAGCGGATGGTAGTGCAGTGGATGGATGGAAAAACCCATCAATTAATGGCAGCGCAGTCTCCAAGGTTCACCATATGTACACAAAAGGTAAAGACTACCTAATGGTGCTCAATAACAGCAATCAGCTGCTCATATTTGATCGAGCGGGTAATTCAAAGTCTTCACCCATAGAGTTTCCACAGCGCGCACAATTCACTGAAATTGTGAAGGCTAGTTCTCTTATTGAAAGCACCATTGTAGGTTATGACACCGCGGGTCATTTAATCGAGAAGCGATTTGATGGCGAGCTCAACGAGCGCAATATCCTACCAACAGGAAGCATTCAATTCATCACCACAAACAATGGCGTAATGCGCTATGTAATCTTTACCGATGGACGATTATTTGGTCTTGATCAAAAGGGCGATATGGTCACAGATATTCTGCTGCCCTCAAAGAAAATAGGCTCCATGAAATGGCTTGACCAAGAGCAGACCATACTAGGATTGTATGACAATAAGGAGCGCAAAATGACTCTGGTAAATGTCAACGAGTCAGTCATAATCAATAATGCACTGAAGGCTGATGAGCAATGTTTGTTTGTAGACCTAGATCAAGATGGTAGTAAGGAATTGATCATCCATTCAGGTGATGGATCTGTAGCCGCACTACCCGACCTTTAGCGACCTGTGAGCTGCTCATTGAGCTTACTAAGGTCACGCAGCTTTAGCTTATCACCTACTTCTGGTGCATAATCATAGGTGAGATCATTCATTTTAATAATGCGCTTCATCTTTACACCGTATTTCTGTGAGATACTTCGAAGGCTCTCACCAACCTCCACCGTATGATAATCTACTGTGGCGTAATTTCTCTTCGGTTGGAGGTAAATGATATCACCAGCCATAATAGATTGCCCCTTGTCAAGGTCGTTGTATTTTAGGATTTGCCACAAACCCATTTGCTGCGACTTGGCTATTGATGCTGGCGTTTCACCAGATTTAGCCACCACATACTTGATATTATTTCCACTTACGTTCACCGATCTGACGCTCAATTGCTGTGGAACTTCAGTTTTAAACTCCACTTCTTTTACTTCGCTAATCATCTCCGTATCTGGTAGTTTCACTACCTGATCATATTTATAAAGCTCATTCTCTTCAATGATTCGAATCAGCAACGGAGCGTATTTTGGGTTGGTGGCGTATCCTGCTTTCTTCAATCCTTTTGCCCAGCCCTTATAGTCGGTCGTTTTTAGATCAAATAGGAAATCATATCGATCACGCGTCCTCAAAAACTCGCTATGATCGCGATAAGAATCATATACATCGTAGTATTTTCTAAAGCACTCGTTCCTTTCATCATCATCTTGAATAAAAGTTGGCCCATTCCAACCCTTGTGGCACTTAATTCCAAAATGGTTTTTGGCATATTTGGCCAATGGACTATTGCCATAGTCTGATTCAAGCATACCTTGCGCAAGCGTAATACTGGCGGGAACTCCGCTAGCGTGCATTTCTCTCACTGCCTGATCCGCATAAAGAGAAATATAATCTTGCTTTGAGATGCGTGGCTCAGACGGTTGTGATTGTCCAAAACCAGTAAATACAATTAACTGTATTAATGTCGCAAGTATGGTGAATAGTCTCATTTTCATGGTGATACCTAAGTCAACTAACGAATCTAGGGACTTATTCACAATTTTATTAACAGGCGGTAGTGGTTTATTAGCCTTTACATGTTGATAACCTTACAAGTATGAATGGACGAATAATTAAGAGCACTGGGAGCTGGTATAAGGTCCGACTCGAAAGCGGGGCCTTGGTTGATGCGCGAGTTCGTGGAAAGCTGCGCATTGACGGAATTAAAAGCACGAATCCAGTAGCGGTTGGAGACATTGTAACCCTATCGGACTCGAATGAATCGGACTATATAATTCAAGATGTTCAGGAGCGAAAAAATTACATCATAAGAAAGGCGACCAAGCTTTCGAAGCAGACACACATTATCGCAGCAAATCTCGATTTGGCCATCGTAATGGTGACCATCGTTCAGCCGAATTTGAAACTTGGTTTTCTCGACCGTATGTTGGTCACCGCAGAGGCGTATAATATTCCCGCGCTTATTGTGATAAACAAGTCTGAATTGCTCACCGAAAATGAGTTGGCTTATGCTCAAGATTTATGTAAGGCTTACAAGGATATCGGATATGATTCGAAAATAATTTCAGTCATAGAAGGATCTGGAGTAGAAGAAATTAAAGAAGAAATCAAGGGTAAAACAGTACTAATCACTGGCCATAGCGGAGTGGGTAAATCATCTTTAGTCAACGCTATTGACCCGAGTCTAAATGCGCGAATAACAGTGGTGAGTAAATATTCCGAAAAAGGTCAGCACACCACCACATTCGCTGAGCTTTATGAGATAAACAACAACACCGCAATTATTGATACCCCAGGCCTTAAAAGCTTTGGTCTCACCACCATTGAACCACAAGAATTGAAAGACTTTTTTCCAGAAATGCTCAGATTGAGTAAGGATTGTAAATTCAATAATTGTCTGCATCTTAACGAGCCAAATTGCCGTGTTAGGGATGCATATGAAAAAAGTGAGCTTCCATGGTTTAGGTATGAGCATTACCAAATGCTTTTAAAGGAAATCTCTGAATAATCAATCAAATGAAGCTGGTAATACAAAGGGTTAGCAAGGCGAGTGCATCAATCGGTGGAGAAGTACACAGCTCTATCGGTTCTGGTCTGCTCATACTGATAGGTATTGCCGAACATGATACTAGTGAAAACAGCACTTGGCTGGCTAACAAAGCCAGCAACCTGAGAATTTTTCCTGATGGCCAAGGGAATATGAATCAATCCATTCAGGATATTGGAGGCGAGGCATTAATTGTTAGTCAGTTTACACTGCATGCGTTGACCAAAAAAGGAAATAGGCCAAGCTTCATTCGCGCAGCAAAACCTGAGGTGGCCATTCCACTCTACAATCACTTTATCGAGCACATGGCTGGTATTCTAAATGATAAAGTAAAAACGGGCGTTTTTGGAGCAGACATGCAAATTGAATTGGTCAATGATGGCCCAGTGACCTTAATCATCGATACGGACAATAAAGCGTAGGATTTAATGATATTCAATTCGTTAAGTTTTCTGGTATTCTTCCCAAAGGTTGTCCTCTTGTATTACCTGATTCCACAAAGGTTTCGATGGGTTTTACTCCTCCTTGCTAGTTATGTTTTTTACGGCTATTGGAAGATTGAGTATCTATCCCTAATTGTAATCAGCACCCTAGTTGACTTTAGTGTTGGCAGGTACCTCAATCGAGAAACTAATTCAGGAAAGAGAAAAGCTGCATTAGCCTTGAGCCTGTTGGTGAATTTGGGCATGCTCTTCACCTTTAAATACGCCAACTGGTTTATAAATGACTTGTTACCATCTGCTGCCTTAAATGGTCTGGCTTCAGCGTTTCCTTCCATTTCTTCTGGTTTAAACCTTGTGCTTCCTGTGGGGATTAGTTTTTACACCTTCCAGACGATGAGCTATACGATAGATGTGTATTACAATAAAGTCAAGGCCGAATCGAATCTTGCCAAATTTGCTCTATTCGTAAGTTTCTTTCCTCAACTTGTTGCGGGTCCAATCGAGCGTTTTCAAAGACTTCACCATCAGCTGTTTGAATTTCATCATTTCAGCTATGAGAATCTGAAATACGGCCTCCGGCTGATGCTCTGGGGATTATTTATAAAAATGTGCGTGGCCGATAATCTATCTCCGTTGGTAGATCAAATATTTGAACGTTACACTGAAGCTTCTAGCATTCAACTGCTTATAGGGATGCTTGGATTTTCTATCCAGATCTATTCAGATTTTCAGGGTTACTCGCTCATTGCAATTGGTACGGCTCGAGTTTTGGGAATTAGGCTTATTTATAACTTCAACGCCCCATACTTTGCGCAGAGTATTCGAGACTTCTGGAGCCGATGGCACATATCACTTTCCACTTGGTTTCGAGATTACCTATACATT
>JALRDM010000038.1 GCA_023262195.1 Salibacteraceae bacterium
ATTCTGGGCATTTTCTTTCCCAATTTTTATGTTGCTGCTTTGACAGCCTCCATAGGCCTGATCAGTATTTTGATACTGATAATTTTTGGAGTATGGCGCAACGTGGGCCTGGTGACCATGACAGTTTTTGTCATCGTTGGCTATGGATTGACCATATTAAATACGGATCGATTATTTCCAAACCATTACTCTTCAAAGGAATTGAGCAAACAGGTGCTTTTTGCTGAGCTCACATCCGATGCAATTCCTAGAATTAAGAGTACGAAGGCCGAGGTAAGGCTTATTTCTGCTTTTGATGGAGAATCTTATGAGCAAATCCAAGGCAAACTTCTGGTCTATTTTGAGAAGGACAGCCAATCACTAGACCTAGGAGTTAATGATACTGTGGTGCTGAAAGGATGGATCAGCCAAATATCAGAGCCCAAAAACCCCAATGAGTTTAATTATAAGCGCTATATGGGTTTCCATCAAATAACGCATCAAGTATATGTCTCTTCAAAAAATTGGTGTCTGGTTGGTTCGGGTATTGGATTTTTTAGATGGATTAAAGATGTTCAACACAGCGTGCTCGCCATACTTGCAGATAAGGGACTGGATAGAGATGAATTGGCCATAGTGTCGGCACTGCTTGTGGGGTATAAACACTATTTATCTGCCGATCAGGTTAATGCATTTGCCAGTACCGGAGCTATGCATGTGCTCGCGGTGTCTGGTCTGCATGTTGGAATCGTTTACCTAATACTATCACGGTTATTTAAACCATTTCATCGCTTTAGGAATGGCAAGATTGTGACGGGACTCACAATTTTGGTGATGCTATGGATTTATGCAGGTATAACTGGGTTTTCACCATCGGTAACAAGGGCAACAACCATGTTCAGCTTCGTAATTGGCGCCCAGTTAATGCGGAGGAATACTGACATATTCAATACGCTGGCTACAAGCGCTATGTTGCTGCTTGTGATTAATCCATTTTTGATTGTGGAGGTCGGTTTCCAACTATCTTACCTAGCGGTAATTGGCATTGTGGTTTTGCAGCCGAGAATTTATGACCTATGGCAACCAAACAATTGGCTATTAGATAAAATTTGGGCCATCACGGCAGTTTCAATAGCTGCACAAACAGCCACATTTCCTTTAGGGTTATTATACTTTCATCAATTTCCAACCTATTTTTTGGTGAGTAATCTGATAGTAATTCCTGCGGCCACCATTATTCTTCCTATAGGCATTCTTTTAGTTTCCGTGCACTGGATTCCGCTCATATCGAATGTGATAGGGTTTACGCTTGAAAGGATTGTACACTGGCTCAATTTGATTATTGGCAAGATACAGGAGCTACCTTATTCATTGGTTTCCGGAGTTGATATTACCATTTTCGAAACATACTTTATCTATATGATCATTGTTACTTCTGTAGCATTTCTGATTACCAAAAGGTATTCGTGGCTGATGTCTTTTCTTATTGCTATCTGTGCTATACAAGTCCTCAATATTGGGGAATTGGTCTCGCAAAAAAATCAAGCGAAGCTTATCGTATATAGCGTTAAAGGACACAACGCCATTGATGTTATCGATGGCTTGAATCATAACTTTTATGCCGATTCGATGCTTCAAAATGATTTTGATAAAATGAGATTTCACATCCACCACAATTGGTGGTATCTTGGGCTTAAAGACCCTACCATTCGTCCCTTTTTTGCTGGACTTTTCAATTTCGAGCATCTTGTGATGTATGTGCTTGATGGAAAACATAGGTATGATATGCCTGACCAAGTTGATGTGCTCCTCGTGGCTGAGCGGACTGTTCAACACCCAATTGAGGTATTGCGATCTACGGAACCCGGTTTAGTGCTGCTATCCGAAAATCTTGATTGGAAATCGCATAGATATTGGAGTAAGTTACTTCAAGAGAAAGGCATTGAATATTGGGATATGAAAACCCAAGGAGCTTACATCAGGAATATAGAAGTTTAGCGATTCCAGATTTCCCAGCTGGCCTCGGCTTGCAACTCAAGCATTTCAAGTCCATTTTTCACCTGTGCACCGTGTGCTTTACACTCTTTTAAAAAAGCCGTTTCCAGAGGGTTGTAAATTAGATCGAAAACCAAGTGGTACTTTGTGATCGCAGCGAAAGGAATGGCTGGTTTTAACTGAACATTTGGGTACATACCGAGTGGAGTAGTATTGATAATAACCAAATTGGTTTCAACATCTTTCTGTTGCAGAGCTTCGTATGTATTTACACCTGTACGCGAAATGACTTGATAATTAATCTTTAGCGCTTCGAGCGCAAACTTTACAGCTTTGGAACTTCCACCAGAACCAAGAACAAGCGCAGATTGATGATACGGTTTGATTATCCGCTCTATGGCTTGCTTAAAGCCAATCCAATCTGTATTGTGTCCTATCAATTTGTCCTCAGCAATTTCTATACAGTTAACAGCACCGATCAGTTGGGCTTCATTACTCAACCCATCCAGAAAAGGAATGATTTGCTCTTTGTACGGTATGGTAACATTCAACCCATGATAAAGGGAGAATTCAAAACGGGGCATGGCATTCGATAGGTCTTCAATTTCGATCGATGCATAGGTTGCATCTAAATTGAGCTCCGAGAATTTCTCGTTAAAAAATGAAGGTGAAAACGAATGTGTTAACGGATATCCAATGAGCCCGTAGCGCTTCACTCTGAAGATAGTTTGGAGGACAACTGCTCGGCAACAAAGACGGTTGCAAATCCTGCAGCAATTAATAATACGCAACCCAAGATTTGTGGGTCGTTACCGTAGATTGGGTTTAATTCAATCTTTGCAAATGTCGCAGGGAGAACGCTACGGCTATGAATGATGACCAGCTCTCCGCTATCTTTCTCCATGGTCTGTAGTATTTTTTGCCAGGGCCAAATCTTATTTAGCGATCCAATTAAGAAGCCAGTGAGTGCTGCCAGCGTAAGATCTTTAAAATTGGCAAAGGCCCATGAAATAACACGGGAGAATGCAATCATTCCAACCAACATACCACTGCCGAAAGCAATTAAGACGATAATCTTGTCTATTTCAAATGTCTTGATGGCGTCTTTAACCGTAGGGATGATGTAGGTATACATGCCAAGCAAAAGCAGAATAAAACTTCCAGAGATTCCCGGAAGCAGTAGTGCGCTTACTGCGATTGCACCACATACAAAAACATACCAAAGTTCTGGGTTTCCAGCTACAGGTACCGCAACAGTGATATAATAAGCAATGCATGCACCCAGAGTTGCCATGAATATCACTTGACCATTCACTTGAATAATTTGCTTACCTACAAACCAGGCACTCACCATGATGAGCCCAAAGAAATATGACCATACGAGTAATGGATATGTTTCTAGAAGGTGCGTGATCAGAAAAACTCCGATGACAATTCCCACTACCATTCCTGAGATAAGTGTGACTAAAAAATTGCCATCTACCGCCTTCCAGACACCAGGTATTCCATCTTTCTTAAATGCCGTGAAAAGTCCGGGGCCGATGCTTTTTATTACATTAATGAGTCGCTCATAAATGCCCGTGATAAATGCAATGGTTCCACCAGAAACACCAGGCACCACTTCAGCCATACCCATGGCCATGCCTTTCAAAACGAGAAAAAGAGGTGCTTTTATCATGTTGCCTTAGTAAGTAGGCAAGCTAGGATCAATTTCTGCGGCCCAAGCCAAAACTCCACCCTTAAGGTTAATCACATTCTCATAACCTCTGGCCATGAGTGCTTGGGTGATGGCAGCGCTTCGTCCGCCTGCCTTGCAATGAATCACCACATCCTTATCCTTAGAAATGCGTGAAAGGTTACTCATTACCTCACCCATCGGAATAAGTTCGCCTCCAATATTGCAGTATTCAAATTCGTTGGTTTCGCGGATATCGATCAACTGTAGGTCATCTCCCGCATCCATTCGAGCCTTCAGCTCAGTAACCGAAATTTCTTTCATGGCGCGAATTTATTTTAATGATTCTATCAAAAATTGAATTTCTTCTGTTTCCATTCCTTTAGGATAAAACAGAATAAACTCTTCAATTAATTCAGGTTTGAGCACAAGTAAATCTACCAGCTGCTCAAATCCCTCGTCTTCATTTTTTGATCTAAAATTCAAAACAGCTTCGTAAAGCTTTATGTAGTGATTTTCAGAGTGAACTTCGAGCGCCCGGTCTACCACATCTTTTGCGAGCGCATCATTGTTGATGGAAAGGCAAAGCTGTATATAATCAACCCAAACATCTTCGTTTAAATAACCAAACTCAATAGTTTTTTCATAGGCGTTGAGCGCGTCATCGGGTAAGTCATACTTAGCAAAAAGTCCCGCTATGAAGAAATGGTAGTCCTCGTTTTCCGGCTCAAGTTCAATGGCCTTTTTGGCATATTCTAACGCTTCTAATTCTCTGCCAAGCATATCAAGTGAGCTACTCGCTGCGAGCCAAGCCTCAGCCATATCTTCGTCTTTTCTTAGGGCCTTTTCAAAATAGGTGAGTGCGGAGCGATGATCTTCCAAATTATCATAGCAATCGCCTATGTAGAAATAAATAAGTGTATCGAGAATTTCGAAGGATAATGCCCTCTTGTACAAGTCAATGGCTTCTTGATATCTATTGAGTTGCACTAAAATGTTGGCCTTGTTAAAGAGCGCTGCATGAAAGTTCTCATCAATAACCAATGCATAGTCAAATGCGGTAGCTGCTTTGCTAAAATCAGCTTTGGCCTGATAACTCGCTCCTAAATTGAACCAAGCATGTTCATTATAAGGCACCTGATCGATTAGATTATTAAAGGTGCTCACCGCATCATCGTAATCCTTTGAAAGTTCGAAGCAATAAGCGAGCTCATAAATGGCGTCCTCATTATTTGGCTCAATTGACAGTGCCTCTTTCAAATAGGTGATGGCTGTTCTGTAATCCTCTAAATTCTGATACTCCACAGCCAGATTCAAGTAGATGTTGTCTTTATCTTCTGATGTGAACTCCAATGCTCGAGACAAAGCATCTATAGCCTTGGAATAGTTACCCTTCTGACTTAACACACTTGCTTTTATAATGTGAAACTCAGGGTTTGTCTGCTCGAATATTTCAATTTCGTTCAATAGTGTAATCGCCTCCGATTGCCTATTGGTTAGGGATAGTAATTCTGCTTCTTTTAAACTTAGTT
>JALRDM010000051.1 GCA_023262195.1 Salibacteraceae bacterium
CTCAAGTTGAGCATAGGCTCGATTAATCTTATTGATGTTGCCTATCTTATTCAAAGGCAATCTTACAATCCGAGCCTGTTCAGCTAAAGCCTGTAAAATTGATTGACGAATCCACCATACTGCGTAGGAAATGAATTTGAATCCTCTGGTTTCATCAAATCTTTTGGCCGCCTTTATAAGGCCTAGATTTCCTTCATTGATTAAATCTGGTAGGCTTAATCCTTGGTTTTGGTATTGCTTTGATACGGAAACCACAAATCGGAGATTGGCTCTTACCAATTTTGCTAAGGCCAACTGATCACCTTCGCGGATTCTCTTCGCAAGTTGAACCTCGTGCTCTGCTGTGATAAGATCCTCTCTACCAATTTCAGTTAAATATTTATCTAGAGAAGCGGTTTCGCGATTCGTTATCTGTTGGGTAATCTTAAGCTGACGCATGGTTCATTTATTTGATTATCCAAAGAAATGTTAAGCAACTGGCCAAAAAATAAGGCGGTACTCAAGTTTTTGAATACCGCCTTGTTAAAATGGCTTCGAAGTCGTCAGCTTATGAGGCTGGATTCTTCTCTGGCTTTGGAATGAGCGCTTTTCTCGAAAGTCTCAATTTACCTGACTTTTGATCGATTTCAATGAGTTTAACCTCGATTTTATCGCCTGTTTTAAGCACATCCTCCACTTTTTCTATGCGCTTCCAGTCAATTTCGGAGATATGAAGTAAACCTTCTTTGCCTGGTAATATTTCTATGAATGCTCCAAAAGCAGCAAGATTCTTCACCTTTCCTTCATATACTTCACCCACCTCAGGTTTGGCAACGATTCCTTTCACCCAAGACATGGCTTTGTCCATACCTTCTTTATTGTCACAAGCTATCTCTACAATTCCGTGATTTTCATCCTCAGTAATTGAAATGGTTGTGCCGGTCTCCTTTTGGATTTCTTGAATCACTTTACCACCAGGGCCTATTACTGCACCAATTTGATCTTTATCAATGAGTATAGTTTCAATTCGTGGTACATGAGGTTTGAAATCTGCTCTTGGCTCCGTGATGGTTTTCATCATCTCGTTCAGTATATGAGCACGACCTTCTTTGGCTTGATTTAACGCCTTTTCAAGGATTTCATAGGATAATCCATCGACTTTAATATCCATCTGACATGCGGTAATTCCTTCAGTGGTGCCTGTCACCTTAAAGTCCATATCTCCTAAATGATCTTCATCACCAAGAATGTCACTTAAAACCTGATACTTTCCGCCTTCACCCACGATGAGTCCCATGGCAATACCACTTACTGGTCGCTTGATCCTAACACCTGCATCCATAAGACCGAGAGTCCCAGCGCAAACAGTCGCCATCGATGACGATCCATTGGATTCTAAGATATCAGAGACAATTCTCACAGTATATGGATTAACATCTGCAGATGGAATCATGCGTTTAAGCGCTCTCAAGGCTAAATTGCCATGCCCCACTTCTCTACGAGATACTCCTCGTATAGGTCTGGCCTCTCCAGTTGAGAAGGGTGGGAAGTTGTAGTGGAGCATAAACTTTTCACTTCCTTCAGTGAGCGCTCCATCTACGGTTTGTTCATCCAATTTAGTCCCGAGAGTAATTGTAGTTAATGACTGTGTTTCACCACGTGTGAAAATGGCCGAGCCATGTGTACCAGGCAAATAGTCTACCTCACACCAAATTGGCCTGATTTCATCGGTTTTTCTACCATCCAAACGCTGACCTTCATCTAAGATCATTTTACGCATGGCTGCTTTCTCTACATCATGAAAGTATTTTCCTACGAGGCCAGCTTTTTCAGCTTGATCTTCTTCCGAAAGCGTTAATAGAAACTCATCTCTTAGCGCCTTGAATGCATCACCTCGCTCATGTTTTGCGCTGGCAGATGTTGCAATCTCATAACACTTGTCAAAACAGTATGCGTGAATAGCTTTTTCAAGCTCCTCATCGTTTGTTTCATGAGAGTATTCTCTTTTTGGTCCAGTATTACCAATCTTTTCAGCGAGGTCCAACTGGGCTTGGCAGTGAAGTTTTATTTCAGCGTGTGCAACCTGGATTGCCCCTAGCATTTCAGCCTCACTCACTTCATTCATTTCACCTTCAACCATCATGATATTATCCATGGTTGCGGCAACCATAATATCGATGTCGCAATCTGCCATTTGGTCAAACGAAGGGTTAATGACAAATTCGCCATTGATTCTTCCTACGCGTACCTCTGAAACAGGACCCGCGAATGGAATGTCTGATACAGCAAGTGCAGCCGATGATGCTAAGCAAGCTAGGGCATCAGGTTGGGTAGACTTATCTGAAGAAATAAGGCTCACCATTACTTGGGTATCAGCGTGATAATCTCCAGGAAACAGCGGTCTTAATGCTCTATCGATTAAGCGCATGGTCAAAATCTCATTGTCAGACGGGCGTGCTTCTCTCTTAAAGAATCCTCCAGGAAACTTTCCTGCTGATGCATATTTTTCTCGGTAATCAACGGTAAGCGGTAAGAAGTCAATGCCTTCTTTAGCTTCTTTATTCGAAACAACCGCTGCTAAAAGCATGGTGTCTCCTTGTCTCACAACTACAGAGCCATCGGCTTGTTTTGCAAGTTTTCCAGTTTCTATCGTTATCGTTTCACCGTTAGAGCCGGTGATTGTTTGAGTTGTTCCTAACATAATTGGGTAAGTGTAGATATGAAAAAAGGCAATGTAGATATTGCCTTTTTTCTATCTGGATAAGTAATTACTTTCTGAGCTTTAGCTCTTTAACAATGCTTCTGTATCGCTCAATATCCTTGTTTTTCAGGTAATTGAGTAAGCTTCTTCGTTTTCCAACAAGCTTGATAAGTGATTGCTGTGTATTGTAGTCTTTTCTATTGGCCTTGAGGTGGTTAGTCAAGTGGTCGATTCTATAGCTGAATAGTGCAATCTGACCCTCTGCGGTACCAGTGTCTGTGGCTTCTTTTCCGTATTGCTTAAATATCTCGTGTTTCTTTTCGCTTGATAAGTACATGCTGTAACTTCTTTTCGTTTCTAAATTTCGGCTTGCGAAAGTAAATATTTTACACTGCCATTCAACGGTTTAATCAATTTTTAAGGAGAAGTAATGACTGGGCAATTTTTTCCTTCAAATCCTTGCGCTCTACGATGTAATCTAGGAAGCCATGTTCTAAGACAAACTCTGATGTCTGGAAACCTTCAGGCAAGTCTTTACCGATGGTTTCTTTCACGACCCTAGGTCCTGCAAAACCTATTAGTGCACCGGGCTCAGCGATATTCAAGTCACCTAGCATTGCAAAAGAAGCAGTGACACCACCGGTGGTGGGGTCTGTTAGCAATGAAATGTATGGTAGCTTTTTCTCGGCAAGTAGCGTCAATTTTGCACTGGTCTTTGCCATTTGCATTAGTGAAAATGCGGCTTCCATCATCCTAGCACCACCAGATTTACTTATCATTATGAACGGAACATTGTTCTCAATAGCATGATCAATAGCTATACTAATCTTTTCACCAACCACAGAACCCATACTACCGCCAATAAAACTAAAATCCATGCACGCAATCACGGCTTTTCTTCGATTGATTGGGCCAATAGCCGTACGACATGCGTCATGAAGTCCTGTTTTCTTTATGGTTGCAGAAAGTCTGTCACTATACTTTTTAGTGTCTTGAAAGGACAACGGATCACCACTAATGATATGTGGATTAAGTTCTGTATACCGATTATTATCAAAAAGCACTTGGAAATACTTCTGGGAATTGATTCGCTCGTGATGTCCGCAGTTCTCACATACCCAAAGGGTTTGAGCATGTTCATCAGAACTAACAACATGATTACACTTTCGGCATTTATACCATAATCCTTCAGGTGTTTCTTTCTTCTCCTTTGTTGGGGTTCGGATACCCTCAGTCATTCGCTTAAACCAACCCATATTGTTGTTTTAGAATTGGCAAAGCTAAATGAATAACTCACAGTACAAAGACATTCTAGAAAGGGTAGTCAATGGCGAGGTTTAGTGTGGTTTCAGGTCGCCAATTCGGTAAGTTCGGGTTGCTGTTATTGATTCTCCATTCTTGTCTATAGCTGTTTGTGATTGTTTTTGGTTGGAAAAATGCCCAACGCTCACCTTCTGGTAAGTTGGGATCTTTTAATTGAAATCCTGCATCCAGTCGGATTACGAAGAAGTTGAGGTTTAATCGAACACCAGCACCCGGGGCTATGGCAATGGCTTTGTAAAAGGTTGTTATATTGAAGTTGGCTTTTGGTTGAGACTCATCATTCCAAAACCAGATATTACCCATGTCAACAAACAAGGCTCCTTCCAACTGTTTGATTAAATCAAAACGATATTCCAGGTTCATTTCAAGCTGAAGTTCGCCAACTTGATCTATTCCAAAAGTGGTGGTATCTGCTACATTGCCTGGCCCTAAAGCGCGGGCGCGCCATGCTCGAATGCTGTTTGATCCACCAGCAAAAAATGACCGATCAAAGGGCAGTGCCTCTCGATTGGCCAATGGAAGACCAGCACCAATGAAAACTCTATATATGTAACTGCTCGATTTATTCACCACGAAGTACTTTTTATACTCAAAATCGCTTTTAATGTATTGAGCGTATGCAATAGAGTCAATCAAATAGCTGTTGTCTGATTGCTGTAGACCTAGCAAAGGAGAGCTTAAGCGAAGAAGGTTGCCGGCTGTCTCCACATTGAGTTTGTAGTAATAGAAATTGAGAAGTGGGTTAGAAAGGTTTTGAGTGGAATAAGAGTAGGATGCTCGCCCAGCAGGGATTATGTGATCGCTGTAACTGCTAATAAGTAGAGGGTTTCGAGTTTGCTGTAATTGAGCCGTGAATGCATCTGTTTTTCTCAAGTTGATCACACTGAGATCAATTGGCGCTACTACCAGTTGGTCTTGCTTTCGCAGCCGCATGCTCCACTGGATACCTGTATTGATTAAATCGCGATCAAATTGCGGTCGACCTTGTCGGTCTAAGGCTAGGATGATTGACGTCTTAGGCTCTTTGATTCGAGGGAGGTCCTTATTTGGATTGCGCAGTAAGAAATCGGGAATAGTTAAGGTAAGTTGTGTACCAAATTCATAGGTGTTTATAGGGGTATTGCCAAGTACAGTGCTGTTTTCATTGTCAAGATTCGTGTTAGTGTTTTGCCATTCTAACCCACCATACACCTTCCATTCAAAACGTTCTGCGCCACGAAAGAAGTTTTTATTTCGATAATTAATACTTGATGAAATACCGAGGTTTCCCGATCGGTTGGTGCCTAGAGTTTCGAAAGTCATTGCCTGCTTTGGAGCTTTGTTGAGGTTTACCCTCATATCGAGCAGCGGAGTTTTTTCGTCCATGCCAGCATCTTCAAATTCAATATCTATAAAGCGAAAGGTGCCGAGCGAGTTAATACGCTCATAGGTGTATTGCATTTTGCTTAGAGAATACAACTCACCTCGATTGAGAAAAATATTTCTGGAAATGCGAGCTGGCCTTACATAAGGTCTGTCTAAATATAGAAAGGTGTATTCTCTGAATTGGATACTATCCAAGTTCGAAATGGTATTCGCATTATAGTTTTCGTTGACCGTCACCGAGTTAATTCGATGCTTCAGGTGGGGTATTTTTTGGACACTGTCTTTATCTCCAATTCTTGAGTTTACTCGTTGATCACGAAATCTGATCATTACATCAAATCGGTTTCCAGGAAGATTTGTGTCAATGTCAAATATCACATGAATTTTATCGAAGGTGTAGTATCCCAAGTCCTTTAATGCCCGTGTGAAACGCTCACGTTCCTTGGTAAGCAAGTCCGTGCTATATGTTGAGCCACGTGTAAGTTTTAGCCTGTTGAGCTCTTTGTTTTCCTTATTGGAAAATTCAGCTCGTAAACTGTCGTCCTCAAACGAATACCCTAACCTTCTCAGAGTATATGCTGGACCGGAGTTGATATAATAATGGAGCTCTGCGGTATTTGTGTCTAGCCAAGACTGCGCAGACACCTGTGCATCGAAGTGACCGTTATTATTAAGGTATCGTTTAAGTTGATCTATGTTCTTTTGAAAAATCACAGGCTCAAAGAGCACGGGGGCTTCACCCACATCGGTTTTCAAAAACTGCACCCAATTTTTTGATTGGTTTCGTCCGTGTGCAAAATTCCATACGCCTAAGTGGAAGTTGATTAGACCAAAAACCTTCCTGTTTGGCTTTTGCCTCAAAATGGACTCTAAATCTGAGCTCGAAACTTCCGTTTCATGTTTATTATTTTCATTTAGGTGAACCACAGACTTGGTCACCAAGTATTCACCAGCTTGGATGTGTCTTGTTGGCCTACAAGAGACAAGCAGAAGGGTTGCATTGAAAACTATCAGTATGGTGAAAAACCGCCAAGGCATTGAGCCACGTTATATTTGGCATCAAAACTAAGAGATACTCAAGGCCGCATGCTCTCTAAAAGTGAAATAAAAAACCTTCAGAAACTACACTCAAAGAAAGGGCGTGACCGGGCAGGTGCATTTTTGGTGGAAGGCGAAAAGTTGGTGAAAGAGGCCATCGATTCGAATTTTGAGGTATCGCGATGTTATTTCACTAAGTCTGTAAAGAGTGATTTGGGTATGCAACTCGCACTCGGTAGTGAAATTACGGCCTCAGAGATGAAGCAGATTTCCAATCTAGTAAATCCATCGCCTGCTTTGGCATGTGTACATATGCCAAAGCGAACAAGAGACATATTACAGCTCGCAACCACCAAAGCCATC
>JALRDM010000057.1 GCA_023262195.1 Salibacteraceae bacterium
ACGGCATGATACGGGTATTGATACTGCTTATTTCAGGCCCATCATCGATGCCATGGAATGGGTGGTATCAAAACCTGGAGGAACCGCCCGAAGGGCACGAATAGACGGAATCAAGGTATGTGGTAAAACAGGAACCGCGGAAAATCCACATGGCAAAGACCACAGTGTATTCATCGCGTTTGCGCCAAAAAATGACCCGCAAATTGCAGTTGCCGTGTACGTAGAAAATTCTGGGTTTGGCGGCACTTGGGCCGCACCCATAGCCAGTTTGATGATTGAAAAATACCTGACCGGAAAAACAGATTCAATTAAGGAAGCGCGAATCTTGGAGGCCGATTTAATTGCTGCAGAAGATGAGGACGAGGAGTAGCATATTTGACGATATCGACTGGGTGCTTGTGGCAATTTACAGCTTGATGGTGCTGTTTGGTTGGCTGAGCATTTATGCCGCCACCTTTGACGAAGCCCACCGTGGCATCACTGATATGACCCAAAACCATGGGAAGCAACTGCTTTGGATTGGTCTCGCGGCTGTTATTGGCATTGTTCTACTCCTTCTCGATTATAGATTCTTTGAAACTTTTGCTTACCTCATCTATGGTCTTGGCCTCTTTTTGCTAGTGGCTGTGCTCATTTTTGGAAGTGAAATCAAAGGAGCTCAAAGTTGGTTTGTGCTCGGGCCTGTGAATTTTCAACCCACCGAGATTGCTAAATATGGCACCGCGCTTGCTATGGCAAAATTTCTGAGTCATCAAGGTCAAAATTTCAAACAATTGAGAACAAAGCTGATGGCCATTGGATTCATCATAACGCCTGTAATCCTTATCCTACTTCAGCCAGATGTTGGCTCTACGCTGGTATTCTTTGCTTTGCTCATTGTGCTTTATCGTCAAGGCCTAAGCAAGTTGATATTTATTGCTGGAATATCGATGATTACACTTTTCATTCTGGCGCTTTACATGAAAACCATAGAAGTAAGCCCTTGGAATGACCTGACCATAAGTGGCGCCCAGATATTTGCGATTGCTCTGACCGCTGCGGTGGCGCTTGCAATTTATCTAATGCGTAAAATCAAGGGGAGCTGGTTTGTCGCGGGAACTACGTATGCAGCTGTTTTAGTCTATTTCTTTTCAGTCGATTACCTATTTGACAAAGTGCTACAACCACACCACCAAAACCGAATTAATGAGTTGCTCGGTATCGTATCTGATCCACAAGGTGCGGGATATAATGTGCATCAATCAAAAATTGCCATCGGTTCAGGTGGATTCAGCGGAAAGGGTTTCTTGCAAGGGACACAAACAAAATTTCACTTCGTTCCCGAACAGAGTACTGACTTCATTTTTTGCACCGTAGGCGAAGAATGGGGGTTTCTGGGCAGTTTAGTGGTGGTGTCATTATTCGTGATACTCATTACTAGAATCATTTGGCGCAGCGAAACACAACGCAGTGAGTTTACACGAATCTTTGGCTACTGCGTAGCGAGCATCTTTTTTATTCACTTCGCCATCAATGTTGGTATGGCCATAGGCTTAGCCCCAGTTGTTGGAATTCCGCTTCCGTTTTTCAGCTATGGAGGATCATCGCTATGGTCTTTTACCATCCTACTCTTCACCTACATCAAACTGGATAGTGAGAAAAAGTATGTATTGCGCTAAAATGTTTACTAATCTGAACTAATCCAGATTTTCTTGACTTGGGATCCACTATATGTGGAGAGCCGAACGATGTACAGCCCTGTTTTAATGACCGTTGTTTCAAGCTCATTATAACCATGCGCAACTGCAATGCTCTGAGATAAGCTACCATCAAGCGAGTAGATATTAATTTCTCCACCCGATGGGCTAAAACAATCTACCCTAAGCCGTGAATTTTGAGTCCATATCCTGCCCTGTGGTTTTGCCACAAATGGAATATACGTGGTTGAATCCCCCGTAGTATCCGTTGTATCTACGGGTAACGACTCCTGAAGACGCACTTTAAAATTCATTTGCACAGGTAGGTGATCACTCAATTCATACAGCGCGGCCAACACCGTAGATGGAACACTGTTGTTTGCCCCATCATTGATGGCCTTATTGAAATGATTACCATCTTGACCAAAAGCTCGGTAGCTACCATCGATGTAAGAAACATCACCTGTATCTTGAATAACCTGACCAGAGGCTAAAATGAGATCAAAACGATCATCCATTCCACCGCCAGAAAAGCAGCCTCCGTTGGTTTGTGATTGCCGTGTGCTTTGAGTGTGATGTTCTGCAAACGAAGCGCTATTATGCCAAGTACCTGATTGATTTATTGGATCATAAAATCTATACAACCCATTGCTTGCCGCTGCCAGGTTTTGATAGGCGTCTTCATTGGACGACTGCATATTGAAATCTCCACAAAACATGTAATATCCTGGAGGATAATCATCAAGCAATCTATCCATAACGGCCTCGGTAGCAATATCACGATCCGCTCGATCGCTGCTCGAGTCACCAGCCTTGAGGTGCGCAGCTAAAACATAAATGAAGACCGTATCGGATTCAGCAGTCAGGTTGGCGTCACGAAAATAGAATTGTGCAATGTCAACAACTCGAACCAAATTAGAACCATTGTTTGCTTCTTTCACGCTTTTGTGGCTCAACAATTCCAGCTTGTCGCCTCTATAGAATATGCCGTTGACTAAATCTGAAAAGCCATTGTTTTTGATGGAGGCCGCCTCATATTCGGTTTGCCCATCCACATTTAGAGCTTTTTCTAAAATCCGACTTGCATATACGTTAGAAGCCCCCATTTCATTAACCACGAGTATATCGGGCTTTGCACGATCCATGATCACCTTGAGGAAAACATCCTTTTGGGCAATCGGGTTGTTTGAGCCAGTGCAAAAGCTGGTTGTCTCTCCATAATAAAGAAGATTGTAACTCATTATTTTAAGAGTATCGAAGTCTTGTGCTTGACCCAATGAAATAGTGAGCCACACAAGAATCACAGTCAGAGGCTTTTTCAAATCAGGCCGGAGATTTTAGTGTTTTGTTGTTCGCTTTGCGTTGCATCAAATAAACTAGCATAAGCATCCGAATAACGCAAGTAAGTGTCGTTAAACAATGATTTAAGGTCGGTTTCACCATGTTGATTGAGTGCGCTAACAAAGGACTTGATGTTCATTTCGCCTAAGTTTCTGGCTGGCACATACCCTCTATTGTCATTGTTGTTTTCGAGATCAACACTGAGCGCTAGGTGAACACCACACATAAGGTTGAGGACCTTGGTGGTAATGCCGAATGGAAGGTCCAGTTGTTGACTAATTTGATGTGCCGTTTCCGGATCAGAACCTGCTTGAAATATGTCATCCAATCTTTTGGCAATCATTAGCGAAACTATATGTTGTTGACGCAGGCTGAGTCGATTTCCATCTTTCTCATTCTTTATTTCAGAAACAAATTGATTAGCGTATGCCACCTCTGCACCGATTAGCGTGATGAGCCAACTGATGTTTACCCAAATCAAAAACAAGGGTAAAGCAGCAAAACTTCCGTAAATCGCATTGTATTTACTCACCCCCACTTGAAACTCTATATATGCCCACTCAACCATTTGAAACGCTGTGCCAGCTATAACACCCGCTATTAGTGCCGATTGAAAATTGACTTTCGTATTAGGCATTACCATATAAACGAAGGTGAAGGTCAGCCAAATCAGGGTGTAGGGAATTAATTTGAATAAGAACATCACCAACGGACCAATCGCTTCTAGAAATGAAACACTCAGAATGAGGTTTTGCACTTCGGTAGTCACCAATACCGTGATGCTGCTTGACAATATGAGGAGTATTGGCGCCAACAGCATGATTGAAAAGTATTCTGTAATCTTTCGAATCCACGGCCGAGCGCTGGCCACCTGCCATATATCGTTAAATGAATTCTCAATACTTATAAGCAGCTGCATAACACTCCAGAGTAAAACCATTACACCAACACCGGCAAGAACACCGCCTTGGGTATTCTCAAGCATCCGATTGGCGAAGGTCATTACTTGATCAATCACCTCTTGGTGACCAGATAATACGTTGGTTAGCTCTTGTTCTAATGACTCTTGAAATCCAAACCCCTTAGCCACAGCAAAAGCCATAGCTACAATTGGCACCACGGATAGTAAAGTGTAATAAGTCAAACTTGCAGCCTGAACTTGTAGCTTATCTTTCGTGAAATTTCGAGATACTATAATTATAATCTGTAGCTGCTTGAACAGAAACGCCATTAATGGCGGTCGATCTTGGGGTTTTATCTCCCAAATTCTATGATTAATAAAGTCTGTGATCTGATTCTTCACTTTGGCAACTTTATTGCAAACCTAGTGCAATTATGAGGTTTGATTGGCCCACCATTTACAATTCAAGGTTCAAAAGATTCTGTCAACCCCATTATCATAGAATTGAAAGATTCTAGGTTTGAATACATTATGAAAAAGATTGGTTTGATAATCATAGTAGTGTTTGCGCAACTTGGATGCAACATTGCTCAAAGACCTGTTGGTCTACAAGACTATTTCAACACTCCTGAAGTGGCACAGCGTGCTGAAGCCATTTTCAGAGGTATGACTGATGAGGAGCGAGTGGCACAAATGATTGTGGCCTCCTCAGGCAATCTTGGCAAACCGTATGAGCATGTAAAGCCACTAATCAAGAAAAGGAAAATTGGTGGAATCATCTTTTTAAGCGGAGATCCAAATGCATTTAAGGTACAAATAGATGAAATCAATGCCATGAGCGCAGGCTGGCCTCTGTTGATGAGCATGGATGCTGAACCTAGTCTTTTTAATAGACGGATGCCCGGCACACCTGAAATGCCAGCAACCAATACCCTTAAAACTGACGAACAAATTATTGGAGCCGTAAAGGTGATTGACAGCACCTTGCATCATGTAGGATTTCAGCAAAACTTTGCCCCTGTGGTGGATCTATCCGCAGATAATGAAGCTATTGGGAATCGCAATTTTGGACTTACCACAGACGAGGTTTTACCAAGAGCTTTGACATTTATTGAGGCAACACAAAAAGACGGCATTGTTGCAACAGCTAAGCATTTTCCTGGCCACGGAAGAGTGGCGGGTGATACCCACAAAAAACTTGTTTACATCGATGGTGAGTTAACCGAGGTTGACATTTACCAACCACTCATTGACGCTGGTGTGCTAAGTATCATGGTCGGTCACATTGCCATTGAAAACAATGAGAAATACAATACCGATGGTTTACCCTCAACGCTTAGCCGTGTGGTAGTGACAGACCTCCTTCGAGACGAACTTGGTTTCGATGGGATCATCATTACCGATGCTATGAATATGGGTGCGGTCAGTGCCATTCCACATTGCGGTCTATTAGCCGCCATGGCAGGTTGTGATATGATACTAATGCCCGTAAATGAAGAGGAAACGATCAATGAAATCCTCGCAGAAATGGAAATGAATCCTGAGTTTGCTCAACAAGTTACCGAGTCTGTATTGCGCATATTAAAACTGAAGATCTGCTTGGGTATGGAGTTTAACGGATAAATGAAGAAATTGGAATATCCGTCTGTTCATCTATTTCCACTGTTTTTGTAATCAAAAAGCTGGAAGCTTTCAACTTTCCCTTAATGCGCATTGTAGGCTCTTTGCCCATCAACAAACCAACTATACTTCCTATTCCACCAGAAATGGCATTGCTCAAGTCTCCGCTTAAATGTACAGGGTATGATTGGGTCGAATTGGATTCAATTTTAAATGGATCGGTGAGCTTTGCTTTTCCAACCACGGCATTGTTCGCCCAAATTTCAAAGTCGGCCGATTTGACCTTTACTCCGAACGCATTTGGATTTTCTAGCTTAATGTTAAGAATTCCATCAATGTTGCGCTTGTTAACATTCAGAACCTTCACCGATTCCAATTCAACAAGCTGAATGTCCTTAACTTCACAACTCGAAATCAGACCTACGAGCAATACAATAAAACAATATCGAGCCAATTTCATATTCGATTTAATGAAGTTAGATTGCACATATGAGCAACAGTTGTGGAGCGTAAAAATAAGTTGTCTACTCATACTTCTCATCGCTAGCTCATACACTTTTGGGCAAAGAGAGCGGGCATACAATTGGGCGATGCCCACAAATTGTGGAATCGATTTCTCCGGACCGACCCCAGTGAATTTTACCGCAAATATTGCCGGTGCTGTGCTTTCTCAAGGCTCATCCACAATATCGGATGAAAACGGGAATCTGCTGTTTTACAGCAACGGTGAAAAGGCATGGAATTACCTGCACCAAGAAATGCTTGGTGGAGGCAATTTAATGGGAAATCGGGAAGCGACCCAGAGCTCACTTATCATACCAGACATACTAAATAGCAACCGCTACTTCCTCTTCACCATGGATGATAATGGCGTAGGCGATGGTCTGAATTATTATGTTGTGGACATGAGTCTTAACAATGGTGAAGGTATGGTGCTCAACGCTACCCAATTAGCCACCAACGTAACGGAGAAGCTTTGCGCTACCAAGCACGCCAACGACATTGATTTCTGGGTATTAACACACAAATGGCAAAGTGACACCTTTCTTGCATTCCATGTGGATTCCTTTGGAGTAGATCCTATTCCTGTGGTGAGTACCGTTGGCGAAAGCCATACTGGCAACACCAACTCAGCCATGGGACAAATGAAAGTATCCCCCGATGGCACCAAAATCGCAATTGCTAGTCTAGCTGGTGGCCATATTGAATTGCTCTCATTCAACAACGAAACGGGAGAAGTAACAAAACCCCTACTGATAGAAAGTTTTGTAAGCCATTTTCCGTTTGGTGTCGAATTCAGTCCAGATAGCAGAAAGTTGTACTATACTCAGCGCTTTTCTGCCGTTCCTGAAGCTATTCTTTACCAATATGACATTGATCATATCGACACCAACTGTTTGCTCGATAGTAAGTTTGAATTAGCGCAAATCGATGAGCTGAAAGTTCCTTCAAACCTGCAGTTGGCTACCAACGGTAAAATTTACATGACGGTAAATTATTTCCCTACCTATGATACACTCGCGGTAATCAATAATCCAAATGAGTATGGTAATGCGGCAAATTTTGATGAGTTCGGGTATGTGACCAATAGCTCTGTGAGAGAGGGGCTGCCAAACTTTGTCAGCACGTATGTCTCAGACGGCATCCATCTAGAATTTGGGACTACATGTGACGGAGCAGAGACCGTGATGTGGCCCGCAGATAGCCTCACCCCTGATTCTGTGCGATGGAATTTCGGAGATCCGAGCAGCGGCAGCAACTCCAGCACCGATATGCAAACAGGACATATCTTTAGCTCGCCCGACACATTCAATGTTACCCTATACGCACACAGCGGCAACAACACAGATACCTTTTATAGGAACGTAATAATTTGGGATACAGCAACCGATATACTTGGAAATGATACCACTATATGTAACGGATCTGGGTCAATTAATCTAGACGCTAGCTGGTACAATGCCTGCCACAAGTGGTCGACAGGATCCACAGCGAGCAGTATAAACATAAGCACTGGAGGCATCTATTGGGTGGATGTGTTTTACCAGAGCTGCACTTTCCGAGATACCATAGATGTAGCCGATGTAAATGGGCCCCCTCTATTCGATTTAGGTCCAGATACTGCGGTTTGCGGCACATTTAGCTTTGTGCTTGACCCCGACCTCCCGAATGCTTTTTACACCTGGGGGGATGGTTCCCACGACACCGTATTCACGGTGACCAGCACTGGAACTTATGCATTGACCGCAACAAATGCCTGTGGTAATACCTCAGATGAAATTAATGTTTCGATCAACACCCTTGCCCAGCCCGTGGTAGATTTCCCTGTAGACACGACCATCTGTGATACAGGTTCGCTCAACTTCGATTTCACGTTTGAAGCGGCCGAGTATTTATGGAATGATGGATTGACGAGCCCTATCCGCAGCATAAATTCTTCAGGTGTGTATTGGTTGCGCATAGCTAATGTTTGCGATACGGTATCGGATACCATTGCCGTGAGTGTAGAATCCGAACTTGAAAGTGCCTTGGATACGGCATTAATCCTTTGTGACGAATCAGAGAGCTTAACGCTTCGGGCCACGAAGGACTCGGTCATTGCAAATTGGAACGATGGCACCGTATCACCCACGTTTGTTGCATCTGAAGATGGAATAATAAGCTTCACAGCTTCCAATACCTGTGGCAATATCACAGATTCTGTCAGAATCATTGCATGGGATACCAACTTCAAGCTCTTTGTGGGGAGGGACACCTTATTGTGCTCACCCAATGGCCAAGTGCAATTGTCTGATATTGGTTCCGACTATCTATTCAGCTATTTATGGAATAACGACAGTACTGGCTCAAGCTTAACGGTCTCCGAAGGGTTATTTTCTGTTACTGCAACCAATCGCTGCGCATCGGTGAGTGACACCGTAGAAATCTCTCAAGTCGAGCCGATTGAAATTCTGGCTCCTGATACCAATGTTTGTGAAGGACAGTCAATACGTATTGCCCTGAACAGCGCAGGTGTTCGGTCGGCCTCTTGGTCAAACGGAGAAGAAAATTTTGATGCAGTAATTACTGAACCCGGGCTAATCTCCGTTGTCATTGTAGATACAAACAGCTGCGTCTATAAAGACAGCATAATGATTACGGATGACTGCCCAACACTAGTCTATATCCCTAATGTTTTTACACCCGATGGAGATGGAATTAATGATGAGTATTGCGTTGAACTTAAAAATGTGATCGAATACAGCATCGCCATTTATAACCGATGGGGAAATCATATTTTTCAGAGCACCGAATCACCTTGTTGGGACGGTCAAATCAGCGGATCACCTGCTGCTGATGGCGTCTACTATTACCTTATTAATGCTTCAGACCAAGATGGAAATGAAACCAATTTTCGAGGTAGCCTAAATCTTTTTCGCTAAACCTAGTTTGGCGAAATGAAGGTGGAAAAATGGTATGGTTTCAATTCCTTTCAAATAGTTGAATACACCATAGTGCTCATTCGGTGAGTGAATATCATCACTGTCCAAACCGAATCCCATGAGAATCGACTTTAACCCTAGCTCCTCTTCAAACAAGGCCACAATTGGTATGCTTCCACCTCCCCTTTCAGGAATAGGTTTTTTACCAAAGGTGTCTTCCATAGCCAACGAAGCTGCCACGTAACCCGGAAAATCTGTTGGGATAACTATTGGGTCACCTCCATGATGCGCTTCCACTTTTACCGATACCGTATCTGGTGCAATTTTCTCGAAGTGCTTTCTAAATAGTTCGGTTATTTCAATCGGATCTTGGTCAGGCACGAGTCGCATTGAAATCTTCGCATTCGCCTTTGATGGGAGCACGGTTTTAGCGCCTTCGCCAATGTATCCGCCCCAAATTCCATTCACATCTAGTGTTGGCCTAATTGAAGCGCCTTCCCTTGGTGAATAACCCTTCTCACTTCTTGTAGCCCTAACACCAACCGCTGCCATATATTCTTCCTTATTGAAAGGTGCTTTGGCCATTTCCGCACGATCTTCAGCCGATACTTCCTCCACTCGATCGTAAAAGCCTTCTACTGTGATGTGGTCATTGTCATCCTTCAAGGAGGCGATCATTTCACACAAGACATTAATAGGATTATCTATGGCCCCGCCATAAACTCCAGAATGCAGGTCCTTCGATGGGCCAGTAACCTCGACCTCGACATAACTCAGACCACGAAGACCCACCGTAATGGATGGGGTATCATTATCGATGATCGAAGTATCAGAAATCAGTATAACATCAGCTTTAAGTCTTTCCTTATTTTCTTTTACAAAAATTCCAAGGTTTACAGACCCAACTTCTTCTTCACCCTCAATCATAAACTTCACATTACAAGGAAGTTCTCCCATTTCCTGTAACAACTCAAAAGCTTTCACATGCATATAAAATTGCCCTTTGTCATCCGCGGAACCTCTTGCATAAATTTTCCCATCCTTTATAACTGGCTCAAATGGTGGCGAATTCCAGAGCTCAACAGGGTCTGCAGGCTGCACATCGTAGTGACCATATACCAAAATGGTTGGCTTGCTTGGATCCACAATTTTCTCAGCATACACAATAGGGTGACCATCCGTCTGACACACCTCAGCTACATCTACACCTGCCGATAGTAAGGACTCCTTTACGTGCTCTGCGCATATTTGAACATCATTTTTATATGCACTATCCGCGCTTACAGAAGGTATTTTCAATAACTCTACTAACTCCTCTAAAAAACGGTCTTGGTTGCTATTTATATAAGCTCGAACTTGATTCAAATCCATACTGAAAACTACTTTACAATTTGCCCAAATATAGCAAGCGTTTCTCGCTAGAGCATCAGAAATTACGGGGATCAGCGCTTTAGACTCAATCAAAAAAAATTCATTGACAATATGGATTGAAATGGTTAGACTTGTAGGTTCTAATCACGCCTGCTGCTATGAAAAATACATTCACTCAACTCTTGGCTTCTCTTTTTAGTTGCCTATTGACGCAAGTCACAATGGCTCAAGGCGACAACCCTTATAACCCCAGCATCACCTCCATCAGCAAACATCAAGTGGTTAACTGCTTGCAAACGCCTGAGCCTATTGGAGTGATTATCGCACCATTTCATCCAGGCTATCAATACAACTGGAGCACTGGCGAAGTTGATTCAATCATATACGTTAACCCTCAAACCTCTGCAGCATACGCTGTGACAATATCCAATAGTGAGATAGGAATTAATACCGTGAAGCATTTTAGCGTGGATATTTTAAACGAACCAATAATAATAGGTAACTCACATTACGAAATTGACAAGCAGACTTGTAAGGGCACGCCCATTGAAATTGAGCCAAGTTTTGATGGTGGGCATACCCCCTATAGCTTGGTTTGGGCAGACTTATCTACAGCCCGAACAAAAACGGTCAAGCCGTTTGAATCGGAAGACTACTCTGTAACGATTACGGACGCTTGTGGAACACAAGCAATAGCTCCAATAAGCATCGAGGTTGAAAAACATGATCCATTGATATTTTCTAGCAACGTAGTCATAACCTTTGCTTGTGATGATGAAATAATCACCTTGTCTCCTTCACTCGAAGGTATATCCGGTGGCGTAGGCCACGGGTATCAATACACCTTTGATGATTGGTCTCGAGCCGACATGCCCCAAGAAATTGCGGCAAAAGATGGTCTTGAAATTACGTATACCGTTACGGATGCTTGCCAAGATGAATTCATAAAATCAAACATTGTACTTCAAAAAGAAGCAATTGAACTTCCGACTGCGAATCCGATGACCGTTTGTGAAGGAGAAGTGGTTGAAATTACAGAACAGTCTGACCTCGGGAGGCTCTACTATTGGAATGGAAATGAAATGTTGGTGGATTTTCAGGATGAAATTCTCGAAACCAAGGAATATAATTTAACCTATGTGGATCAATGTGGCGATGGACATATAGTTCCAAAGCAGATTGTTGTAAGCGAAGTGACATCGGATTTTGAATATGATGTTCATGCAGTGCGGAACGAAGTGGTACTTACCGCAAGTGAGGCTCAAACTCAAAATAAATACTCGTGGATAATTAATGGTGTGGAGTATTCCAATGAATCATCATACCTAGCATCGCTTGAAGTAGGAACGGTAAATGAGGTAACATTGATTACTGAAAATGACTTGGGATGCAAGACGAGTGAGACCAAATCCATTACAGTACGTGATAATTTATCCATTCCCATGGCATTTAGTCCAAATCAAGATGGCCGTAACGACTATTTCTTCATTGCCACAGACGAACCATTTCTTTCATTTAGCATAGAAATAATCGATCGTTGGGGGCAACGAATCTTCCACAGCAGCGACCAATACTTCAAGTGGGGTGGTGATTCAACCATTCCGAATGGGCTAAACACCTATGTCTATGTCGTAAAAGGTGTTACGTTCTCTGGAGGACTGATAAATGAAACAGGTACACTCACTGTAATGAACTAATAAATGAAAGTGAATTTGAAATACTTCATTGCTGTTATTGTAGGTATAGCATTCGTGGCATTGAGTGCAAATGCTCAATTGACTACCACTATAGCAGCACCCTACAATCAGAGCCAGCACATGATTGAAAATGTGTTTTTGAGCAGTCAAATTACTGCTATGAACTTCGAATTTAACGGTGCTGCAAATGGCTTATCCAACGGCCAATTTGGGTTTTTCAGCGGAGGCTCAGCGCTGTTTGGAATTGATAG
>JALRDM010000222.1 GCA_023262195.1 Salibacteraceae bacterium
GCCGAACCAACCAGTACGATGAAACACGCCAAACACATAATTCCAATATATCTTTCGCTCAAGGAGCTCACCTTTGGGTGAATACATCTTATTTTGGATGCGTGACTTCACATAATAATGACCAGTGCTCTTCACAACGATTATGTATCCAGCTTCTCGCTCAAATTCAAAAGCTTCGAAACCGTGGTACTCAATGTTCTTGATCGACAGCATTTCGCTTAACACAAAAGTACCCTCAGAGATAGAGGATTATTTCTATTTCGGTTTTGACATCAATATTGACTCGAAGACAGACAATAATTTTGATCCACATTTAGTGGACTATCCTTCTGCGCTCATTTCGTACAATGAAATAGAAAGGGATTTCGCGTACGATCTTTATTATACAAAGAGCTACATCGATGAAATTGAGCAATAGATGGAAGAGATTTACCTGAACTCGACACTTAAGCTCTTCCAATATTATCACGGCTTAGGCTCTAAAACCTTTACTTAACTAGCTGACGATCAGCTACAATGGAAATCCGATGAAGAATCTAATTCCCTTGCCATAATCGTAAACCACATGTGGGGCAATATGCCTTCGCGTTTAACAAACATTCTCACCGAGGATGGCGGAAAGACGTGGAGCCAAAATCAAGTACATTTTTGAAACGCGTTTCCATACAGACTTTGAGTCTCACCGTATAGACTTGGCTAAAAAGACTGGCGCTCCAATCATCTATGTCCCAACCAGCATGAAAAATGGATTTGAAGCTATCAAAGAATCTGCTGCATTAGAACTTACCAAATACGTTTGCCCGTCTACGATGCTATAAACCAGCAAGACGCTTATTATCTCTGCTAAAATAGCATAATTAAGCCTATTTTTCGGTCTTCAATGAAAGACCTGGCTTATACATTTATCGTTCTGATATCGGTAGTGGTGATCTTGATTTATGGAAAGGGATTGCTCATTCCATTTGTATTCGCTCTACTGCTTTGGTTTGCGGTCAGAGAGCTTAAAGCTCAACTTGACCGCATTCGCTTTTTGCGAGAGCGTGTAGCTTCTTGGATTAAATACATCATCACTTCTGCCATCATGATCGCCATATTGGTAGTGGTGTCTAAATTGTTGTCATCCAACATCAATGAGTTGGCGCAGGCCTATCCAGCCTATGAGCACAACATAGATGAAATAATACATCAGGTAGAAGATCAGTTTAGTGTAGACCTCAAATCACTCCTAGCTGGACAGTCGCAAGAAATTGACTTTGGACAGCTTTTTTCTTCGGTGATTAGTGGAATCACTGATATCATGGGCAACGCATTTATGATTTTAATCTATGCGCTTTTTGTTTTTTCTGAACAGGCCAATTTCCAGTCGAAATTGAAGCATCTATTCAAAACTCCAGAGCAATCTAAGCAGTACACCGATATCATCAATTCCATTGAAGTTTCCGTCTCAAAATACTTAGGGCTGAAAACCTTGGTGAGTTTAATCACAGGTTTTGCTAGCTACATCGTTCTATTCTTTATTGGGATTGACTCACCCGTATTTTGGGCATTTTTGATTTTTCTACTCAACTACATCCCAACGATTGGTTCACTAATCGCCACCGTTTTTCCTGCAATTTTTTGTTTGCTTCAATTTGGCTCATTAGGGTCAGGACTCTTGGTTTTAGGACTCGTGGGATCTGTTCAACTGTTGGTAGGTAACGTATTGGAGCCAAAGCTCTTGGGTAATAACATGAATTTAAGTCCACTCGTAACCATTCTGGCACTATCGTTTTGGGGAGCCATTTGGGGTATTACTGGTATGATCTTGAGCGTGCCAATAACCGTTATTATGGTCATCATTTTTTCTCAATTCGAGCATACAAAGCCCATTGCGATTTTGCTCTCTGAGAGGGGGAATGTTTCATGAATGGTTTAAGAACGCATCTCATCCAGCTCTAGCCAGCGCATTTCTCTCTCTTCAAGCAAGGCTACAATCTCACTAATGCGATCGGATACCTTTTGAAGTTCCTCGTATGGTAAATCCGATTGCTGGAGTTTCGCCTCCATCGTTGCCTTTTCGGCTTCAAGCTCAGGAATTTCTTTATCCAATTGCTCCAACTCAAACTTGTGTTTGTAGGAAAGCTTTTTGGGTTGCATCTCTTTTTTGATTGAGTTGCCCGTGTCTTCAACCATTGCACTTTGCTCAAGCTCAGACTTATGGCTAGAATCCTTGTCAGTACTCGACTTTTCTTCAAGCTGCTTTTCTTTATACTCGGAATATGGCCCCCAAAAGTCTTTGATTTTGCCTTGCCCTTCAAATATGAAAAGGTGGTCAACCAGTTTATCTAAGAAGTATCGGTCGTGACTCACCACGAGCAAACAGCCTCCAAAATTCTCAAGAAACTCCTCGAGCTTTTGGAGCGTAAGTAGATCGAGGTCATTGGTGGGCTCATCGAGAATCAAAAAATTCGGATTCTTAATTAAAACGGTGAGCAAGTGAAGCCTTCGTTTTTCACCTCCACTCAACTTGCTTACATAGGTGTACTGCATTTCGGGCGGAAACATGAAGTGCAATAAAAATTGTGAAGCGGTGAGTTTGGACCCATCGGCCAAGACAATAACTTCAGCAATATCCTTGAGAACTTCGATTACACGCTTATCCGATTTTAACTCCAGTCCAGCTTGGTTGTAATAACCGTAGACGATGGTCTCTCCTGTATTGATCTTACCCGAGTCGGCCTCTTCCCTACCTGTAATAATGTTGAGCAAGGTTGACTTACCGCAGCCATTCTTACCCAAAATACCGATGCGTTCTCCTTTTTTAAACGTGTAGTCAAATCCATCCAATAGTACGCGCTCGCCATAACTTTTCCGAACCTTTTTCAATTCAAGAATCTTATCCCCGATACGCGTCATTTTCACATCCAGCTTGAGTTCACTCTGTTTCTTTCCGCTGTGTGCCTTGGCTTTGGTGTCATAAAATGAATCGATGCGCGACTTACTCTTAGTTGTGCGC
>JALRDM010000243.1 GCA_023262195.1 Salibacteraceae bacterium
ACACCTTTTTTAACTGTGGAGTAGAAATTCTCGAAAACCCCACAGCTAGCTTCAGTCATCAACCAAACCGCCCTACAAACCTAGAGCCGATGATTGACTTCAGAAATACTTCTGTCTCTACTGCTGATTTTTTCTGGCTCATTGATGGTGATACTAATATATCTGACAGTTTATTCAGATATGAATTTAAAGAACGACAAGAACCATATAACGTAACTCTATTTGCTGTGAGCGAGGCAGGGTGTATTGACTCGACAAGTAAGGAGTTTACTTACTTTGAGGAGACCATTATTCGATATCCTAATTCATTTTCACCAAATGCTGATGGTTTAAATGATGTGTTTCTGATCGAATCTGAGGGTGTACAATTGGATGATTTTAATCTCGAAATATTTGACCGTCTTGGAAATCAGGTATTTAGAACAAAAAGACAAACCCATGGCTGGGATGGTCGCAGACCGAATGGTAACCTCGTGTCTCTGGGCACTTATTACTTTATTTTGAGATATAGGGACGATGAGAACATTGAACGTGTCCTCTCTGACAAGATTCACATTGCCATTACAGGCAACCCAACAGGATTCTAAACTACACCCTGAGTGCCAGGCAATTTTTTGTTTGCCGACTTTACGATTGTATTGGCTATCACTGCGAGCAACACAATAAGAATGCCTCCTATGCTCAGCCATGGCAAACGTTCATCAAAAAAGAAGAATCCGATCATTAAGGCATAGATTACACCAATGTATTTAAATGGCATAATCGTGGTGCTATGATCTGCATGAAGGGCTTTGGTCATATATATCTGTGCAATTTGTGTAAAGACGCCTAGACCTAGGAGTATTAGCCACTCATAGCCTTCTGGCATAACCCAATCAACAGTTACGCAAGCTGTGCCCATAATAGGTGTAGCTATCAATGGAAAATACATTACTACGGTTATGGGATGATCGGTTGTTCTGCACTTCATAATTGCATTATACGCAATCCCTGAAATAAACGCTGAAGCAAGGCCAATGCCCAAGTAGAGGTATGAAACACGCTCATCAAAACCTTTAATCATGAGTATGCCTCCAAAAGCTATGACAAAGAACAGCCATTGAATTGGACGCACCTTCTCACCCATCATTTGAGTTGCTAATAACACGGTAAAAACAGGTGACATATATTGAATGGTTGTGGCACTTGCCAACGGCATCTGCTTTATAGTCACAAAAAACAGGAACAGAGCCGTCATACCAGCAAATCCGCGAATCAATAACCACTTTCGATTGTGACCAAACAAATTCAACCCCAAACGCTTGCTCCAAAATACACAAATGGCCAACGATATAACTGAGCGGAAAAACACAATTTCATGTGTGGGTATATGCTGCAAGTACTTAACACATAGATTGACAAAAGCATAAGTCAGTGATGAAAGTAGAATGTATATTATTCCTCTATACTGCAAGGCCGCGAAGGTACCTTATTGTAGAAGGAATTCAGATTATTGTCGAATGAACAGATTTCAAGCATTAGCATTTAAGAGTTTTCAAATAGCGTTTAAGATCACCACGGTTTTTCTTCCACAAATCAGTGATAAATGGGCAATAAATCTCTTTTTAAAACCAATTCGGTCTCCCTACACTAAAAAAGGAAAGAAATTCATTTCTGATAGTAAGGAGCTATCTATAGAAGTCAATGGGCGAATGCATATTGGGTATAGTTTGGGAGAGGGGCCAACGATCGTTTGCGTGCATGGCTGGGCAGGAAAAACGACTCAATTCGCACACATTGCTTATCAACTGGCTGAAAATGGATATCGGTTCGTTGGGTATGACTCATGGGCGCATGGAGCAAATGAAGGGTCGAGCGCTAGCATGTTTGACTTTAAGGATTTGCTAATTGAAGTTTTAAACACGGAGAAAAATGTTAGATGTGTCATTGGGCATTCACTTGGAGCCGCTTCCGTGTCGCTTGCCGCATTTGAAGGCATACAGATTCCAAGGTTCGTTTCACTTGGTGCCCCAGTAGTTGGTGAGGATATATTGGATGTATTTATAAAACGTATAAATGGCACCGCTAGACACAAGAAAGCACTGCGAGAAGAGTGTAGACGAACATTTAAGAGAGAGTTTGATGAGGTAACAATGCAAAACACATTTTCTTCATTAAAAAATGTACCTGTTTTAGGAGTGCATGGAACCGAGGATATTGATGCAGATGTTAGGCACTTAGACATCTTAAGGAAAATCCATCCCGAGATGTTGACATATAAAGCTCAAGGCCTTGGGCACCGCAGAATTCTTAAAGACAAAAAGGTGCTTTCTCTGATTCTTGAGTTTATAAAATCAGATTGATAAAAAAGGCCCCGCTTTAACGAAGCCTTTTGTATTCAATTTATGTGCTTATGAAACTTACCGGAGCATTAGAACAGTCCCTGTCTCCCGCTCTTCAATAAGCTCGCCTTCGTGGTTTGCAATGTAAGATACTACCCATGAGAAGCTTCCTTCAGGGCATTTCTCATTTCTAAACTTACCATCCCAAGACTCATTTGGATCTTCAGAATAAAAGACCAACTCTCCCCAACGATTATAAACGCTGAACTTATACTCAATAAACTTACAATCAGAGCGCACGTTGAATCGGTCATTTAGATCATTACCGTCTGGATTAAATGCGGTTGGTGCCCATATTGGACACTCACAACGCTCTATCACAATGGTATCGGCTAACACACCACAAGCATGAGTTGCCCGAATGGAATATTGACCTTCTTCCGTAACCGTGTAGTTAGGGGCTGTAGATCCATCTTGCCACTCATAGGCCGTAAACCTTGAATCAAGTACGTTCAGATTGATTTTTTCACCTATGCAAATCACGTTTGGATAATCCTGTAATGAAACATCCTCTCGATTCGGACTGTTCTTGTATGTAACATTAATCTTACCTGGTGTGGTGCAATGGCCATCATAAACCGATA
>JALRDM010000165.1 GCA_023262195.1 Salibacteraceae bacterium
TCAAGGGCAGCAAGGTGCTTCATGAGCGGTTTGGAAGTGGTGAAATCATCGATATTGAAGGTGAGTTTCCCAACAAAAAGGCAACCGTGAACTTTAGTGGTGTTGGCCAAAAGCAACTTTTGCTAAAATTTGCCAAGCTTAAATTGCAGGAATAATACAATTCGGAAAAACACAAATGGAATACGCAACTCAGAAAGAGGATTTGATATTGGCTGAATATGGCCGACACGTTCAAGAAATGGTCAAGCACATGCTCACCATCGAAGATAGGACTAAAAGAACTGAAGCCGCAGAAACGATAGTTTCTATAATGACACAATTAAATCCTTCCTATAAAGGGTCTGATGAACTGCAGCAAAAGCTTTGGGAAGACCTTTTTATAATAAGCGAGTATAAATTGGATGTTGATTGTCCATATCCTAAACCCGAACCAAAAAAGGGCATTGTTGCGGAAAAGGTTGAATACCCCGACCAGAAATTTAAATTCAAGCACTACGGTAAAATAATAGAAGGACTTATCGATGCAGCTGTGAAAATTGAGAAAGACGATGAGCGACAAGAACTCACTCAACAAATTGCCAATTTAATGAAACGTAGCTACCTCAATTTTAATAGAGACTCTGTGAATGATGAGATGATTGTGGATCAATTGTCTTCGATGTCGAATGGCAAACTCACCTTAGACCCTGAGTTTAGATTCACTCATACCAACGACATTTTAAAAGACTCACCCAGACGCTCGAATAATACCGGAAAAAGCAAGGGCCGCAGCAAGCGTAAGTGGAAAAAGTAGTTTGAATCTCAAGGTTAAAAGATTAATCCTACGTTAAGCTTTAATTTTCTATTCTGAATCTCAAAGGGTTCGCTTTCTACAATATCAGTTAAGAGAGCGCCTGTTTTCTCCAGTAATTAATGTATTGCTATTGATAACCCTTTTTTAATTGAGCGTAGACATAGCTTCGACTACCCTACTATTGCTTAAAACAAGCGTTAAAATTTAAGTTATGGGGTCATTTCAGATTGAGGGCGGTAGGCAATTAAAAGGAGAACTAACGCCACAAGGCGCGAAAAATGAAGCTCTTCAAATACTCTGCGCAACGCTACTCACACCTGAGAAAGTTGAAATTGAGAACCTTCCTGAAATCATCGATGTCATTAAGTTGATTGATCTTCTTGGTTCACTTGGGGTAAAAATTCAAAAGAAGGGAACTGGACATTACATCTTTCAGGCAGACGAAGTCGACTTAGACTATATCAACTCCGAAGAGTTTGCTCGCAAAGGCGCTAGTCTTAGAGGTTCCATAATGATTGTTGGACCGCTTTTGGCAAGGTTTGGAAAAGGATATATACCAAAACCCGGAGGTGATAAAATTGGTAGAAGACGTTTAGACACCCACTTCATTGGCTTTGAAAAACTTGGTGCGAAGTTCATCTTTGAAAGCAAGTCTAATTTTTATCGTGCGGAAGCCAAAAAGTTAAAGGGCACATATATGCTTCTTGACGAAGCATCAGTCACAGGTACGGCAAACATTGTAATGGCTGCCGTACTAGCTGAAGGAACAACCACCATTTACAATGCTGCATGCGAGCCTTACTTGCAACAATTATGCAAGATGATGAATGCTATGGGTGGAAAGATCTCGGGTATAGGGTCGAATCTTTTACGCATTGAGGGTATAGAATCTCTGGGCGGATGCAAGCACAGAGTATTGCCAGATATGATTGAGGTTGGCAGCTTTATAGGGCTTGCGGCTATGACTCAAAGTGAAATCACTCTCAAGGGTGTAGGATATGAGCATTTGGGAATGATTCCTGATGTTTTTAAAAGACTTGGTATAAAGATGGAACGGAATGGTGACAATCTGCACATACCTGCACAAGACCATTATGAGATTGAAACCTTCATTGACGGTTCAATTCTCACCATAGCTGACGCACCTTGGCCAGGTTTTACGCCAGATCTACTTAGCATTGTTTTAGTAGTTGCTACTCAAGCAAAAGGAAGCGTACTCATACATCAAAAAATGTTTGAAAGCAGGCTATTCTTCGTGGATAAGCTAATTGACATGGGTGCTCAAATTATTCTTTGTGATCCACACCGAGCCACAATCATTGGTCTCGGTAGAAAATCAAACCTTCGCGGCATACAGATGACATCACCCGACATTCGAGCCGGTGTTTCTCTTTTGATTGCCGCCTTAAGTGCTGAGGGTACAAGCATTATTCGTAATATCGAACAAATAGATCGCGGCTACCAAAATATCGATACTCGATTGAATAAAATTGGCGCGAACATTGTACGTAGTGAGAGCTAAAATTTAGAGTATGAAGTATTTTACTGTTATGGCGATGGCCATTTTATTTCTTTCATCGACCGCCACAACGCCCTCTTCAGACCACTTACTTGATGCACCCCCGATTAATATTGGCGATAAAGCACCAGAAATTGCACTTACAAATCCTGATGGAAAAACCATAGCACTCTCCTCACTAAAGGGAAGATATGTGCTCATTGACTTTTGGGCATCATGGTGCGGCCCATGTCGCAGAGAAAATCCAAATGTGGTTCGAGCCTATGAAAAGTACTCGAGAGCTAAGTTTAAAGATGCCAAAGGCTTTGAAATTTACAGCGTGTCACTTGACAATAATGCCAATGCTTGGAAGAATGCCATTCAGCGTGATAATCTTTCTTGGGATGCGCATGTGAGCGATTTGAAAAAATGGCGTTCGGCTCCAGTCAAGGCATATGGTGTCGGGGCGATTCCCAGCAGTTTTCTTGTCAATCCAGAAGGAATTGTCATTGCGAAAAACCTGAGAGGGAAAATGATCGATATGGAACTCGATAAGCATGTTGAAAAACTGTAACTGACATAGACGCCCAATAGGGTTTCACATTCTGACAATTTGACCATAAGCCGCGCATTGGCAACAATTTTGCCATTGAGCGGCTACTTATTTGATGAGCT
>JALRDM010000268.1 GCA_023262195.1 Salibacteraceae bacterium
GGGCAACCCAGGCCCTGGAGGTTATGGCGTGGTAATGATGGCGGGCAGTCATCGAAAAGAGTTGAGTCAAGGGTTTAGGCACACCACCAACAACAGAATGGAGCTCTTGAGCGTCATTGAGGCGCTTGAAGCACTTAAAAAAACGGACCATGAGGTGACCATATATTCTGATAGTAAGTATGTAGTGGATGCGGTGGAGAAAAAGTGGGTGTTTGGGTGGCAGAAGAAGAACTTTAAGGGTAAGAAAAATGCAGATTTGTGGATGCGGTTCCTCGCCATTTATCCAAAACACAAAGTGCGGTTTGTATGGGTCAAAGGTCATGATGGCAACCTTTACAATGAGCGCTGTGATACCTTGGCGGTGGACGCAGCCACCAACGGACCGCTAATCTCAGATGAGGTATTTGAATTGGAGTCTGGTTTTAATGTCTGAAAGGTGGATCAGATGCATCCTGAATCTTCTTCAACTTGTCTAAATCAATGGCCAGACTTGCACGTTGAACCTCTAAATTATTGAGGTATTCAGAGTCGCTCACGGTGACTTCAGCGTTGTCAGACAAACGATCAATTTCTAAAGTATAGAAGATTTCTGCGGCTTCGAGATACTGAATTGTTACATAGCGACTCCACCAAGAATCCGTTTTATACGATGCTTGAATCAACGCTCCACCAATGGATTCATAAACTTCATTGTTACCAATCTGTTGAGCGAATATTGTTGCATCAGAGCCAATCAAGAAAATGTTAAACCCTTCCGCATGCTCAATCAGTTCCATCATTGAGCGGGTGTACTCTTGCTTAGGGCACCGCGCAAAAACTTTTGAAATCATGGAAGGTAATTGTCCATGTTTTTCTTTTACCAAACCGCCCAGATTTTCAACCGTGAAGCAAGGGTCTTGATTGCTTAATACATCTAAGCATCTTGATACCACCTCATACGAGCGGTCATTCAAACCATTGAGATAAAGCGAGCGGATTGACTCAAAGTCAGGATAAATTACATCCAGTGTGCGAAAGGCCGTGGCTCTCACGGCTGATTTTTTATCCAGCTGAGATAGTTCGATGGCCGTGGCCAGAGATGCGGGCCTAACCGAATCAGACTGTGCAAGTAAATCGAGGCCATATTGCCTCATTTTCCAGAAGGGATCATCGAGCAATCGACTTGCCCACTGCAACACCGATGCGCTATCAATTAGCCAAAGGTTAACCAAGGCGTTTTCGCGGGCTATGAATGACTCCGCGTTTTCTAATTGCAATTCCCAAAGGCCAGCTGGCTTTTCTTCATCTATTTCCCAAAGCATATCACCTTTTGGGTCGAGAATGATTCCCGCCACATCATTGGTTTTGCCAAGTGTTACAGTGTCGATTCTCTGATTCGTCAGCAGGCTAGAGTATTTCACTTTGCCATCGATGGAAATTGAAGCATAAGGCAGGTGAAAACGGAACGTGGGCCAATCGGTCGGTTGTTTTTGCTCCAATGAAACAAACCAGTAACCATTGGAATCAAATACGGTGGCACTAACTTGGGGATGACCAACAGACTCAAACCATTGATCAAAAAACCACTGCAAATCTCTTCCAGTAACGCGTTCAAACGATTGGCGCAAATCGGCCAATTCTACAGAACCATATTCATGATTCTTCAAATAATCACGTAAGGCCGAGAAGAAAAGCTCATCACCAACTTCCAAGCGGAGCATGTGCAATACCCGACCACCCTTTTGGTAAGTGTGTGCATCGAAAATATTGTCGGGCGTATTGTAACGCTTTCGTATGAGGTGTTTGGGTTGAAATTCAGCGTCACGCAAATACGCCTCGAGATCTCTCTGAAAACTAAGCTTGGCTTCCTCATGACCATACTTATAGTCTTGCCACAAAAACTCTCCGTAGGTGGCAAAACCTTCATTCAAGGTGAGTTGACTCCAAGACTCACAAGTGACCAAGTCGCCAAACCAATGGTGAAACAACTCGTGGGCAATGACGTCTTCATGTGATTCATCGAGCAATTCTCTATCGGTTAGTTGCACAAAGTCGCCATGGATGACCGCTGAGGTGTTTTCCATAGCGCCTGACACAAAATTCTTGACTACTACTTGATGATATTTATCCCATGGATATGGATAATCCAAGAGGTCGGAATAGAATTCGATCATCTCGGGTGTGTTGCCGAAAATGTCAAGTGCGTAGGGTAAGTATTCTTCGTCTAAATAATACCAAACCGGTATTTCATTCCATTCATCTTTGTACAAACCAAACTCACCAATAGCAATCATCACCAAATAGTTGGCATGTGGCAAGTCTTGCTTCCAATAGTCCGTGCGAGTGCCATTATTGTGTAGTTCAGAATAAATGAGTTTCCCGTTGGAAATAGTGTGAAATCCCGTATCCAGGGTTATAAAAATCTCATGCGTGAGTTTTTCGTGAGGGTGGTCAACACAAGGAAACCAAGCTGAATTTGACTCTGGCTCGCCTTGTGTCCATATCTGCTGAGGCAGTCCAGATTCTCCCTGTGGATTGATAAAGTATAATCCTTGATCATTTGTAATGGCTACACCATCACTTGAGGTAATTAAGGAAGGGCGTGCGGTGTAGTCAATGCTTAATCGAATGGTGTCAGCGCTAGTTATTGGTTTTGCTAGGGCTATGCCAATTTCGCTATTGTCATAAGCGTATTCTAAAGGTAAGTTAGTATCGGCTCCTATGAGATAGATTTGGTTGATTTCGAAACCTCGAGCATCAAGATAAACACTGTCTCGAGCCTTACCAAATCCAGCAATGGTGAGTAGAGCTTTGCCATAGACTTCTTCCTTTTCCCAAGAAAACGAGAGATCAAGCTCCATGTGCAGAACGTCAATTTCGATTTTCGGAGCAATTTGTAATGGAGCTTCTGGTGTAAGGCTGAAATCGATCTCCATGGTGTCAAGAACAATGGCACGGTTTGGTTTTGATCCGTCAGCATTGCGTTGTAATACGCTACAATTTGTCAATAAAAGCGGCAGTGTAAGCGAAATCAGAACCCGTATTGTTTTGCTCATATTGCCAAATATCAAGATAAAGCCCTAATTATACTTTTGCTGCATGCTTGAAATAGAAATTGGTTCGAATAAATATTCCGTTACCAGAAACATTGAACACGATGCGGTCGAGTTGAATGCAAGCCTCAATAAGGCCGATATTTCAGAGGTCAGACCCGGACATTACCACATGATTCTTGATGGCAAGGGCTACAACCTTGAAGTCATTGAAGCCAGCGATTCTAATCCCGTAATTAAAGTGAATGGGAAGGTGTATCAACCCACCATTAAAACAGAGACCGATTTGCTTTTAGACAAATTGGGCATCAACACTAAGTCTAAAAAATTGTTGAAAGAACTAAAGGCGCCAATGCCGGGGCTTGTGGTAGAATATCGCGTTTCCGTGGGCGACACCGTGAAAGAAGGTGATCCTTTGGTAGTTTTGGAAGCAATGAAAATGGAAAACGTGCTCAAAGCTCCAGGAGAAGCAACTGTAAAGGAGATTAACGCTAAAAACGGAGACGCCATTGAGAAGAATGCAATTTTAATAACGTTTGAATAGTATGAAAAAGATAGTTTTTTTAATGAGTAGTACCCTATTACTATGGGGTTGTGGTGGATCAAGTGAAAGCAAGGAAGGAGCCGAAAACGAGGTAACCGAAGAAGTAACCGAAAAGGTAGAGGAAGTAAAAACTTGCCGATACAAGTATGATCATGAAAAGACAGAATTGATCTGGACAGCATACAAGTACAATCAAAAAACAGGCGTGAAGGGAACGTTTGACGACATCTCTGTTGCAGGTTTGGAGGGTGAGGGTTCTTCAGTTGCCGATATTTTCAACGGAGCAGAAATAACCATCAATACCGGATCTGTTAATTCAGGCGACCCTACCAGAGATCCAAAAATTGTAGAGCACTTTTTTGGAACCCTTGAAGGAGGCGAATCAATGGCAATGTCTATAACCAACGTTACCGAAGATACCATCACCTTCAATGTAAAAATGAATGGGCAAGAAAAAGAAGTAGTAGCAAACTACACCCAAGAAAACAATGCGCTAGATGTAAGAGCAGAAATTGATGTAAACTCTTGGGGTGCGCAAGGCGGAATTGATCAGCTCAATGAGGTTTGCGAAGACCTGCACAAAGGAGCGGATGGAGTGAGCATTTTGTGGCCAGATGTATCCTTGCTCATTACCACTGAGCTTGTCGAAATCTGCGAATAATTAAAGGTTGATTTCGACCTGCGTGAGGTCGATAAATTGCTGAGCGCGCTTAGCAATCTCATCACGTTTCAAATCAAGGAGTCGCTCGGTGCCAAATTTCTCAACACAAAATGATGCCATGGTGGAACCATGGATTACTGCCCGCTTCATATTCTCGAAGCTTATATCGCCCGTGGCGGCTAAGTAGCCGATAAAACCACCCGCGAAGGTATCGCCTGCTCCAGTTGGGTCAAAAACTTCTTCAAGAGGCAAAGCAGGGGCGTAAAACACCTCGTTGCGATTAAACAGGAGTGCGCCATGTTCGCCCTTTTTGATGATGAGAATTTTCGGGCCCATTTCCAAAATGGTCTTGGCTGCCTTCATCAAGGAATATTCTCCGCTGAGTTGGCGCGCCTCTTCATCATTGATACTCAATACATCAATCTCTTTAAGCACCGCTTTGAGTTCTTCCAAGGCTATGTCCATCCAAAAGTTCATGGTGTCGAGCACGATCAATTTTGGCCGCTTGGTCATTTGTTTGATCACTGACAT
>JALRDM010000286.1 GCA_023262195.1 Salibacteraceae bacterium
TGGTAGGAGTAACCGAAAAAAGTGATGATCTTAAAAAAAACCTCCTCGAAAATGTTCCAGAAGTTTTACTGATAAATTACCAATCGGATGGATTTCATTCATCTGACGTTTATCAAACCTATCGACTCCTTCCCGGTATAAAAGTGGTGGGAATCACTCAAAATTGTGATGTTGAAACGATTAACGGCCTGTTAGAGTCGGGTCTGAATGGTCACTTATTATGTGATTGTGATCACGATGAAATAATGGACAGTGTGGTGTGCACTGCAAGGGGTGAGAAGTTTTTTTGTGGAAAAGTCTTAGAGCAAATCAATGTGAAGGGCAATGCTGCCAAAAAATCTTTTGATTGTGACCCAATAGTGATCTCAGAACGTGAGTTAGAAATTCTTCAATTAATCGCTCAAGGCTTAACCAATAAGCAGATTGCCGAAAAGATTCATTTGAGTTTTCACACCGTGATGACGCATCGCAAAAACATGATGAGTAAACTAGGGATTAATAACACTGCAGGCTTGATTATATATGCCGTACGCGAGAATCTGATTAGCCCAAACCGGTTTTTATTTAGTCAAGGGAATAACTAAACTACCAACTGATCGCATCATCCGCCCCGAGGAGCATCAATGCCTCAGATAACTCTCCCTCGGTTTTCAAATCGGTGCTCTTTTTAGACACTTCTAAACCTTGCCGGTAAATTTTAATGGCTTCTTTAACCTTACCTTCTGACTCATAGAGCTTACCGAGTTTGTAATATGCTCCAAGATATTCCTTGTCTTTGCTTAAAAGGTCTTCAATTAAAGCGATGGCTTCCTTGGCCTTACCCAGTTTCTCGTATTCAAGGGCAGCTGCATATTTCAAGAAACTATCCTCAGGGTTGGTCTTGAGCATTTCTTTGATAAGCTTTAATCGATCATGTTGCATTGCGAAGAATTTTGCCGAAAATTAGGTCTCTGAGGTCAATAAAGACATAGGAGCACTGGTAAATCAATTAACAACTTATCAAAGCGGCATATTCACCAGCTTATAGGTTACGGGATAGCTGATAACGCCTGCAGCAAGCATTTTACTCCTGAATGCATTGTCCTTCTCCATTTTTTCAACATAATTGGGATCGTCCACTGCAAACACCATCGCTATCTGTCCTGGATCTTCTACACCTTTCATTATGTTGCGCACTTGAAAGTCTCTTTCAGGATTTTCCTTGAAATCCATGAGGAACGCCTCTTCCCAGCGATCATAGCTGATTACATTAAAACTCATGAACATTAAGATCAAGTCTGTAATTGGCTGTGAGTATTGCAATTGATGCGACATCCAATATAAATCCATGGCTCCAACTACACCAGCAGCTTCCATAGATTTTTGTAGGTTGTCAGATGTAATGTATTCACGTGCAGCCTCAAGGTCGGTCACCTGCGCATAGACCAAAACCAGATCAGGATCGGTCATTTCCTTATACACGTTTAGCGCTTTTATGCCATGCTTCTCACGCACTGATTCTGCCAGATCGAATGCAGCCTTCCAAGTCTCATATTCTTTAACCTTATGGGCTATGAACAAAGTGGTATCCGTGGTTTCAGATCTTTCGAATGGGGTGTCTAATACCGATTCATCTACCTCTTCAATGGCTGGTTCCTCTGTAGTTTTTGATTCATTTTCTACACAAGATGTGCTGAGGGTAAGTGATAATAATAACCACGAAAACCTTTTCAAATAGTTCATGATACAAATATAAAGTGATTGTAGGCTGCTTGCTACAATTGGGTGGTGAGGAGTTAGCCGATAGTAAT
>JALRDM010000321.1 GCA_023262195.1 Salibacteraceae bacterium
TAAATAGGTCACCGTGTTTGGTGTAATAACCCATGTCCACGAATTGGGATTTTGGGTTGATAAATCTGTAAATCCAACCATTTGTCCAAGACAAGGAAAGGTATCCGTTGCTGTAAAGTCCGTCTCAGGTGCCGCTGTGAGCGCAATATTGTCTATTGCCATATCTGCTTGCCATCCAATACCAGACATTCCGCGAAAACGAAGTTTTACATTTTCCCCAATGTAAGACGATAAACTAATCGAATCTAAATTCCATTGATCACCAAGGTTTGCCCCGTTCTCGGTCCAGAGATTTGTCCACGTACCATTGGATCGGATGTCTACATGGAGGTCATTAAACCAGGCATTCCATCCAAACATATGGTATCCAAACTTGATTTCTGGAGCAGTAATATTATTAAGGTTAATGCAAGGGCTTTCGAGCAAAGCCTCTTGACTAGCACATCCTGAAGACTCGATGTATAAGTAGTTTCCTTGAGCTGTTCCTGGGTTCATATCTACCGAAGGCCCTGTGCCGCTGCTTGGTGTGCCGCCAAAATCAACACGCCAATCAACATCATCTTCGATGCCATTGGTAACATTGGTCCAGTCATCAATATCGCACGTGGTTGCACAACCCCATTCACCGCAACCAATATTTGTTTCAAAATCATCGAACCAAGGGAATTCTAGTCCACCAGATACTTCGATGGCATTGGACGTTTCCACAGAGTCTGCTCCATTTGTGTTTTCAACATAAAGCTTAACATCATATTGTCCAACTTCAGCAATAACAATTTGTGGATTCCTCGAAGTATCGCTTGTGCCGTTAACGTATGTAACACCCGACATTGGAGTTATGGTCCAATGGGTCGAATCCACACCATAAGCCGAATTATTCCATAACTGTATCGTATCTGATTCACACAAGTCAGTGCTATCTTTATCCCAATCAGCAATTGCTAAGGGAAGGTAATTGGTATTAGAATAAAGCTCACTCTCCCACAAACCTCTGCCATATGTTGCTGCTCGAATTTTGCTATTCTCCCAATTGCCAGATGCATGATAGATGTCTAGTTCTCGGGTTGGTACATTATCCGGAAAACTGTCTGCGTAGGTAACCCAATTCGCTAAAGAATCATCCGTATAGTAAATCCCAGAGGTTGCGGCAACATACAGCCCTCCATAACTATTTGGATCTGCAATGATCGTATTAAATGAAAGATCAGGAAGATTTGCGGAAATATTGGACCAAGTAGAACCTGAATTTGTTGACTTCCAAATATCATTTCCCCTTGAGATCCAGATGGTGTTGTTATTGTGTGGGTCCGTTTCTACATCTCTTAACACGCCACTCGCGGGTAAAGATGAAGTCAAGTCGAGCCAAGTTGGAGACGCTGCAAGAGCATTATCAGATCGAAAAAATCTATTATCGCTTCTAATTGCAAACAAACTATTCCCATTGACCTTAGATTGCCTCAGTTGGCGCATATTCCAGCCATTACTTCCAGCCAAACTGTTTGATATTGCAGTGAACGTTACATTACCTTGAGTTGCGGTAGTGGTTCTCCACACATTTTTATATCCGATAAACATGATATCGGAATTCTCATTGTCCAAAATATATGGAGTAACCCATGCTCCCTGTTCGGTAATGCCATTTGTGCCATTAGCAGCAAAACCGCCAAAACTGTTCCCATTATTGGTGGATCGTGCAATATTTCCATAATAAACAGAAGCATACATTATATTATCATTGGTGTGATCAATTACACTTTCCATTCCGTCTCCGCCTCGTTCTGTTCTGAAGATGTTACCATCCCAAAGCGCTGTACCATTGTCTTGGTAGCCATTTAGCACTTTGGCATAAGTCGTTTTACTCATCCCGATCTTATAGATTTGAGCAATTCCAAGTCCACTGCTTAGTTCTGTCCAAGTATTTCCCCCGTTAGTGGTGTAATGCAGTCCACCATCGTTTGCAGAATATAGTCTGCCGTCTACAGGGTTGTAAGCAAACCAGTGGTGATCGGCATGAACAGCAGCAGCCGTAGCACTTCCTACCCAATGTGCCACACAGTCCCAATTAACGCCACTATTGGTTGATTTAAAAATATTCACTCCTCCAACGTAAACGATGTTGGCATCATTAGGATCGACTTCGATGGCTAAGTCATACCAGCCTTGTCCACCACCTCCCGTTTGTGGAGGAAATTCACCCCAAGAAAGAATGTTAGGAGTAGTAGATTGAGTGGTAAACGATACACCTGCATTAGTAGACTTGTATAAACCGCCATATGCCGAACCTATTGAACGAACTAGATAAACTACATTAGGATCAGCCTCAGAAACTCCAATTGAATAGCGCTGAGAAGTTGCAGGGAGTCCACTAGTTATTAGAGTCCAAGTATTTCCTGCATTTGCACTCCTATAAAAACCAGCCTGACCAGAAGTTTCGGTAGCGTAAACGATATTTGGATTATCTGGATTGAATTTGATATCTTTAAAAAACTGTGATGAAGACTCAAGAGTCCATGTTGCACCTGCATTTTGCGTTCTGTAAATGCCTCCGTTAGTTGCAGCCAATATGTAAGATGAGTTGGATGGGTGCATGATCATATGTCCAACCTCTCGGTTACCCATTCCAGTATTGCTCTGAACCCAAGTATTGCCTCCATCGGTAGATTTATATACTCCTCTACCCGGGGCATCTCCTGCATCGCGGTCGCCCGTGCCCATGTACATCACATTGGTATCGTTTGGATCTATAAGTATCGCAGAAATTCCAAGAGATGATAGATTATCGGTATTGGAAGTCCAAGTGGCTCCTCCATCCGTAGTGGCCCACAGACCTCCTGCTGGAGCGCCAACCCAAAATTTAT
>JALRDM010000339.1 GCA_023262195.1 Salibacteraceae bacterium
ACTGCCCGAAGAGAAGAAGCCTCGCAAAATTGCAATCAATAATCGCAGCGAGGTAACAAAAAATGCTGAACTTCTTACGGAAGGTGGGTAACGGACTCATCGAAGCACGAATGAACCACGCCTATCATGGTGTGGCGCAATACATCCAACGTGAATACCATACTGGCATTCCTCAGTATGAAATTGTCGATATGTTAAAGAAGGATGGTTACGATGCAGTCATTTCTAAAATCCGCTAAACACTGGTTTATTAAGCAAACCAAACGAGCCGCAATGTCTGAGGAAGAAAGATATCTTTCGGACTCGATTGATCTTGTGGACTTTGAAGCACGTCAACAAAAGATCATGTATGGTCAAGCGCCATACCAGATCAATGGGCGTCACTGGCTTGATTCACGTCAATACCAATAAATAAGAGGGTGGTTTCGGCCACCCTTTTTCTTGACAATAAGACACTTAAAGCGTATAATGTCTGCCATATTGTAAAGAGGTTTTGATGCAGTTTTATACATCAGTAAACCGTTTAGGTGATAGCATTTTAGTGCGTGGTTACAAAGACGGTCAGAAAATTCAGGAACGGGTAAAGTTCAAACCGACATACTTTGTTCCTACAAAAGATAATACAGATTGGAGATCACTTAGTGGCAAACCAGTTTCACCAGTCACCTTTCAGTCGGGTAAAGAGGCTCGCAACTTCCTTGAGCAATACAAGGAAGTCGATAATTTTGAGGTGGTGGGGAATACAAATCATGCTGCTCAGTGGATTTATGATGTATATCCTAACCAGATTAGATTTGATCGTGAAAGCATCAACACGACCACAATTGACATTGAGGTGGCTTCCGACGATGGATTCCCTGAACCAGATGCTGCCAATTATCCCGTCATTACTATCACTACAAAAAATAATATTGATGGTATATTTTGGGTTTGGGGTATGGGCGATTATGAACCTGCAAACGCCAAAACAAAATACTATCAGTGCGCAGATGAATACGAATTACTTTTATCTTTTCTTGCTTTCTGGAGCAATCCTAGCAACTGCCCTGATGTAGTTACTGGCTGGAACACAACATTCTTTGATATTCCATATTTGGTAAACCGTATCACCAAAGTTTTGGGTGAAGACAAAGCAAAGCAACTGTCTCCATGGCTACACCTGAAAGAGCGTAAGGTCTACAAAAACAATAGAGAACAAACGGCTTATGAGGTGACAGGTATCCAGCAAATGGATTACCTAGACCTATTCCAGAAATTTGCATACACCTACGGCACTCAAGAGTCCTATAAGCTGGACCACATTGCTCATGTTGTCTTAGGTGAAAAG
>JALRDM010000084.1 GCA_023262195.1 Salibacteraceae bacterium
CAGGTTCAGCAAGAGTCAACAAGACAGCTTGCTGGGTGCTGTGGAAAAGGGAACCGTAACCCTCATTGGAGCCACAACTGAGAACCCATCGTTTGAGGTGATCCCTGCATTATTATCACGGTCACAAGTATATGTTTTGGAGTCTTTTGGTGCTGATGTTTTACAACAGCTCTTGGATCGGGCGCTTAACCAAGACGAATGGCTAAAAGAAATGAAGGTTAAGGTTAAAGAGACCAAAGCATTGTTTCAATTGAGTGGTGGTGATGGGCGAAAATTGCTCAATACGCTCGAGCTGGTGGTTCAAAGCTTAGGCTCAAAAGCACAAGTGACGGATGAAGCGGTCATGCGAGTTGTGAAAACTAAAATGGCCAGGTATGATAAAACAGGCGATCAGCATTACGATATCATCTCCGCATTTATAAAAAGTATTCGCGGTAGTGATCCCAATGCTGCGGTTTATTGGCTGGCTCGAATGATCGAAGGCGGAGAAGACCCGTTGTTCATTGCACGCAGACTGCTCATTTTGGCAAGTGAAGATGTGGGCAATGCAAATCCACAAGCGCTTGTGGTAGCCAATAGCTGCTATCAAGCGGTCCATTCCATTGGATATCCAGAATGTAGAATTACGTTAAGCCAGTGCACAATTTATTTGGCAACCAGCGCAAAGAGTAACGCGAGCTATGCCGCCATTGGCGAAGCGCAGGCTAAGGTCCGTGAAACGGGTGATTTAAGTGTGCCGCTGCATATTCGTAATGCACCTTCAAAGCTGATGAAAGACTTAGGCTATGGTAAAGACTATAAGTACGCCCATAGTTACGATGGATCCTTCACCGACCAAGAGTTTTTACCCGAAGAAATTTCGGGTCATACTTTTTATAACCCTGGCAAGAACAAGCGCGAATCCGCCATAAAAGACTGGCTGAAGTCAATATGGGGTAAGCGCTACGACTACTAGCATACGCCTCAATTGTCTGTGACTTGGTTTTCTCAAATGACTGCGATTTTTAACTAAAGTACGCTCAACCGACTCTTTGACCGCTGCCCAGCATATCTCAACAAAGCTCACTTTTGTTCTCAATAGTGATATTAATTTGATATTATTATGGTATAATTTTAAATTAACACACATGAGTAAAGAGAAAAACGTAAAAGCATTGAGCGGCTATTTAATGTTGCTTGTTGCTTTGATCTGTCTGGGTGGTTCAGCAGGTCTTTTTATTGTAAGATTCATACCAGTAGCAATTCCGCTGGCAATCATTGGGATTTTGATATTGACGGGTTTCTTTTACATCAACCCAAATGGATCAATAGTGCTTACACTTTTCGGAGCCTATAAAGGTACCGTTCGAGAAAACGGATTTTATTGGGCAAATCCCTTCTACACAAAAAAGCGCATTTCCCTTCGCGCTCGGAATTTTGATAGTGAGCGAGTTAAAGTCAATGATATGCTTGGTAACCCGATTATGATCAGCGTGATTTTAGTTTGGAAAGTGAGTGATACGTTTAAAGCCGCGTTTGAAGTAGATGATTATCAAAACTTCGTTCGTGTGCAGACAGATGCTGCCGTTCGTAAACTAGCCGGTAGCTATCCATATGATGATTGGGAAGATCATGACGATTATAAGATTACCCTAAGGTCAGGCATGGGTGAGGTGAACGAAGCCCTTGAAAAGGAATTGTGTGAGCGTTTACAGATTGCGAGCATTGAAGTAATGGAAGCTCGTATTGGGTATTTGGCTTATGCAGAGGAAATTGCCAGCGCCATGCTAAAGCGACAACAAGCAACGGCCATAATTGCGGCAAGGGAGAAGATAGTAGAAGGCGCTGTGGGAATGGTAGAAAATGCCCTTGAATTAATAAAGACGAAGGACCTAGTACTGTAAGACGCGCAGGCCAAAACTTAGCGTCACCATGCATGCTTTTATAGACTACATTAGGAATATTAAATAAAATAAATAACGTTTAAAATTAGATTTAATGGCTACAACAATTTCAACAAACGGAAGAAAAAAAATATCAACATTAAAAAAGGAATTCAAAGAAAAGTTTCCTTACTTAGAATTAAAAGTTTATAAGTTAGAAGATAGAGGTAACTTCGAATTAGGTAAAAGTGTCGGTCTTGTAAACAATGATTTGACTCTTTT
>JALRDM010000139.1 GCA_023262195.1 Salibacteraceae bacterium
TAATGTTTCTATTGGGTTGCAGGCCATTATATGGCTTTGAGGTTTTACCTGGCATAATCCAAAGTGAATTCAAGGCATCTCCTTTAAACTGGTTTTCTGTGCCATGCTGTAATCCTTGACCTGCCCCAAGTAGTAGGATAAGCATGAAAATACCCCACGCAACACTGAAGCCAGTGAGAAACGTACGCAGCTTATTTGCACTGATCGTACTAAATATTTCTTGCCATTTGTCTAAATCAAACATTGGCTAGGTTTTCTTCAATTTTGCCATCGCGAAGGAGAATTCTTCGGTCGGTCATCTCAGCAATATCCTGCTCATGCGTGACGATGATGACCGTAATGCCAAGCTTGTTAACCTCCCTGAAAAGCTGCATAACATTGTAAGACGTCTGTGAATCCAAGGCACCTGTCGGCTCATCCGCTAAGATTAGTTTGGGTTGTGATATTAGGGCTCGGGCTATGGACACCCGTTGCTGTTGACCTCCACTCAATTCATTGGGTTTGTGTCCTGCCCAGTCGGCAAGCCCAACTTTTTTCAGGTACTCGACCGCAATTTTGTTTCGTTTTGCACGTGATACTCCACGGTAGTAAAGTGGGAGCGCCACATTTTCCATGGCATTTTTATATCCAAGTAGGTGAAATGATTGGAAGATAAAACCAATGAAATCATTGCGGTAGTGTGCGGCTTGCTTTTCGCTCAAGTCTTTAATGAGTGTATTGTCCAAATGATAGCTACCGCTATCATATTCATCAAGAATCCCAAGAATATTCAAGAGGGTGGACTTACCCGAACCCGATGAGCCCATAATAGACACCAATTCTCCGGCACCAATATCTAAGTCAATGTCTTTAAGTACATGAAGTTTATGCGACCCTGTTTGGTAATACTTGTTTATGCCTTTAAGTGATATCACAGAACAATATTACCTACATACTCGCAGATTGTTCGAGTGGATATTTACAAAGAGTTAAAATCTATTTGAATGGCTATACAGTCGGTTTAGTGGTACGCACTAATTAATGATTATTTCATCGATGAATATGAATGCATCATTGCCTGCGCCCAAATGCCATTCGGGTAATTTACCGAAGTTCAAAGCTTCAATTTTTATAAAGCGGTAGGACTGTGGATTTTCTAGGGTAACCTTTAAGCTTTGCACTTGAGCGGTGTAATCGTCTGTCGCTACAGGATTCTCAATGACTTTTATGAGTGTGAAGTTTTGGCCATCTTGAGACCCAGAAAATGATACGCTCTTTGGAAATAGAATCCATGAGCGTGTGTCTTGCAAAAAATGAGCTTTTAAATCCTTTATGGTTTGAACTGCACCCATATCGATGGTGGCCTCAAAATTTTGACCTTGATAGCCTTGCCAATATCCTTTGCGCCAGTTTTCATCGCCATTCACTCCATCAATTAAAGCTCTTGGACCACCAGCACTGTATTGTGGATTGTACTTCGATGTGATCTCAATTTCCCATTCTGGGTGCGGAGCGCGATAGAAGCTTGTATATATCGGGCGGCTGTAGGTTAGGGCACCATTCACCACTTTTTTAGCGTAGGTTCTTATCGATGTGTTTTCATAAATCGTAAAGAGTGTAGTAGTCTGTTCT
>JALRDM010000168.1 GCA_023262195.1 Salibacteraceae bacterium
ATATCACTATTCCAGATAGGCAGATTGTCGACTTCAAAGAAGCCATAGATTTTGCATTTCTTGGAGCGCTGAGACTGCAAAACCTCATCAATATCAAAGCAAGTGTAACGGGCGCCAACAGCGATTCGATTGCAGGATGCATATACCAACCGTGATAAATAAATTCCAGTTGGTCGAATAGACTGATTCACATAGGGTTTAGCATTATCCATTTTTTACATTTGCCGCCCCAAAAGCACGGGTAAAAAGATTGCCTTATGAAAGACCTATTAGAGAAATTTGAAAACAAAACTCCAGAGATTGTATTCGAGTGGAGTGATGCTGAAAGCGAAGCTAAAGGTTGGGTGGTAATCAACAGCTTGAGAGGTGGCGCTGCAGGTGGTGGCACTAGAATGCGCGTTGGTCTTGACAAGCGTGAGGTAGAGTCTCTCGCAAAAACCATGGAGGTCAAATTCACGGTGGCTGGACCAGCCATTGGCGGTGCGAAATCAGGAATCAACTTTGACCCACGCGATCCAAGAAAAGACGGTGTTTTGCGCAGGTGGTACAAGGCTGTTTATCCTATTCTGAAAAACTATTACGGCACAGGTGGTGACCTCAATGTTGACGAAATACACGAGGTGATTCCAATTACCGAGAGTTACGGCCTTTGGCACCCGCAAGAAGGAATTGTTAACGGGCACTTTCAACCCGATGCTGGTCAGCACTTAAGTAAAGTGACGCACCTAAGGCAAGGAGTTTCAAAAGTCTTGGACGATGAAAAATACTCACCCAAAGTGAGCAATAGATACGTAGTAGCCGATATGATTACAGGATATGGAGTATCAGAGGCAGTGCTGCACTATTATAAGATTTGGAAAAACACTGACGTGAAGGGCAAGCGGGTAATCGTGCAAGGTTGGGGTAATGTGGGTTCCGCTGCGGCATTTTATATGGCGCAAGCCGGAGCCAAGGTTGTAGGAATTATAGATCGTGTGGGCGGAGTGATGAATCCAGATGGTTTCAGCTTCGAAGAAATTACAGACTTGTTTTTGAACAAGAATGGTAATGCACTAGGAGCAAAAGACATGATGTCTTTTGATGAGATCAATGAGAAAGTTTGGAGCATGGGTGCTGAAATCTTTTTACCATGTGCCGCATCAAGACTCATTACGCACGCGCAAGTAGATCAAATGATTGGTGGTGGGCTTGAAGTGATTTCCTCCGGAGCGAATGTTCCATTTGCTGACCCACAAATTTTCTTCGGCCCCATTGGTGACTACACTGATGATAAAGTGAGTTTACTACCAGATTTTATTGCCAACTGCGGAATGGCCAGAGTTTTTGCCTACTGCATGAGTGATAATTACGAACAAACCGATGAAGCCATTTTCTCTGATGCTTCCATAACCATTGGTGAAGCGCTTCAAGCGGTTTACAACAAAAACAACGACACGAAAAAGATCGCGAAAACAGCATTCGAAATTGCACTAGCACAATTAATTTAAATCAATATGGAGCAATACTTAGATCAAGTTTATTTAGGCAATACCGTCCAAGATTATGCTTGGGTCGTTGGCTTCATACTTGCTGGACTAATCCTTCAGTTTTTTATAGTACATAGAATAAGCGATCTTGTTTTTAAACTCATTTCCAAACAAGGAACGGCACTCAACAAAGAAG
>JALRDM010000230.1 GCA_023262195.1 Salibacteraceae bacterium
ATAGGGTACGTAAAAGCCCAATATTTCGAGCTTTCGCATATCTTTTTCTTCACTCAGAAAGGGATAAAACACCGCAAAGAAAACGGCAAACTTTACAAGGCTTCCACCCATAAAGGAGAAACCGGCAATTTCACTTTTATACTTAATCGCCCAAATGATGACCAATGAAGTAAGAGAGGCAAGTAACCAATTGGTAACGTAAAACTTAATGAGCAACCCATCCCGAAGCGAATCTGAGGATAGGTTGAGCGCCCAATCATGGACGAAATAAGAGAGGACCAATAGTACGGCCAGCAAGGCGGCTACAATGATCGTGTTCGTAGCCACGAACTTCACTTTCTATTGATTTGTTTAAGGGTTGTGTATAGCCCGACTCCTAAAAACGCAAGCGTAAGAAGCAGGGTATATAAACGTTTTTCGCTAATGGGGTATTTGTCATCAAGGTAGTTTCCGAGATAGGCTCCAACGAAAACGGTTGCCGCCAGCTGAACTCCAATGCCCGAAACACGAGCAATGTTTTTAAGCTGTTTTTTCGGCTGCTCTTTGCTCATTTCTGGATAGCTCTTTTATAACGCCACCCATGCTGCATGTGCCTGTAAATGTAGCCCCAGGCTGAATGGACAGTTTACCCACGGCAATCTCTCCATGAAGTTTTGCAGATGCCATTAGCTCTAACAATTCCTTTACGGTGAGCTTTGCTTTCACTTCACCACTGATATTAGCAGATGCGCAAATGATAGAGCCTTCGATGCGGCCCGTTGGACCAACGACTACCTTACCAGTCGATTCGATATTACCAACCAATGTACCATCAACTCGCAGCACACCTTCGGTTTTGATGTCACCTTTGAGGTGTGTGCCTTTGGCTATTTGGTTGTGAGCGCCAAAATCTGCCTCTTGGTTTTTATTCCCTTTATTCATCATGGCTTAGTAATTTCTGCAAAAGTAAAATTCCAAAGGAATTGACTATTTGATGTCTACGATCACTCACTTAGAGGGTAGCTTTCATTAAAGAATTCTAAATATGGCGCCACTACTGGGTTTTTAAAGAATCGAGCATAATTATCGAAGGAAATTACAAAGTAAGGATACCCACGATCGAGGAAAACCTGTGTATCGGCTGTAGCATTGGTAAAGGTTTGATAGTAGGTTACCGCAGGAGCAACGAAGCCTACCTTACTCACCACCACCATACCCATACCATCTTTGAGTTTGATATAGCTCGTCTTAAGTCCTTTGGTGCCGAAATACTTCCGATTGAAATTGCTTACCTTATTTTGGATAGCTGCCTGATCTGCTGTATCGGGAATCACTAAAACAAAATTGTGTTGGGCGCCTATGTCGTATTTATAGGCTTCTTTGAGCTTGGCGTTTTCTTCTGCCATGGCTTCATTTTCATTTTCTTCGAGGGTTTTAATCGACTTACCGTTTTTGTAGTAGTCGAGAATCTTTCGCGCCTCTGCGCCCACGTCTTGACTTCCATATATCCTGGCAACTTCTTCTAGCTCCTTAAGCATACGCTCTTCACCATCAATTCTACCAAGACTTAGAGCCCTGAGCAATACGAATTGTGGCTTCAATTCATGGTCTTCAAACTCCTTGATTGATTTCTCGCACATTTCATAGACCTTGTCGTAAAACCCTTGCTGGAAATACGTATAGGCACGCTGATATACCTCTTCGGCTAATCGATTGTCTTGCACAGACTCCTCGGCATAATTTGGATTTAAAATCACCTTGGCATAGTCCGTTTCAGCATAATCGTTGAGTATGAGGTTTTTGTAATAATCAGATTTGTCTGTATTGCCCTTTGCCTTGTATATCATGTAGAGTTGGTAGTAAATACTCGGATGATATTTTGAGGAGTCGTAGCGAGAAATGAGCTCTTCGTAGGATTCTATCGCCTTTGGCTCATCGTTCATTTTGTCTTTATAAACTTGAGCCAAGTCGTATAGCGCTTCGATAATTAAAGCATGCGAGAGCGCTAGCTTCTCTTCCGTATCAGGAATATTCTTTAGATAATAATATGGGTTTTTTGGGTCGTTTGCACCTTCGGTAGTATCACCGCCAATTTCTGCTCCTTCGGCCGATTCAATAAGCAGTGGTGCCACAGATGTTTTGTCTTTCCTCCGCCAATCGTCTTCATTCTTTCTATTGCCCCAAATCTTCTTGAATTCACCTGCTCCGAATCCTACAGCTGCAGGATTATAGAAATACCAAGCACCCCTCACAATGTTTCTGTTGGCTTGATTGTTTTGGTTGAACTTGTTGGCTTGCGCCTGAGCTTCTTCAAGCTGCCTCTGGCGCTCGGCATCTTGCTCGGCTTGAATCAAATCTTCAATCATTAACTCAATTAAGCGGTCTTGCTCTTTTTTGGGCTTTTGAGCAAAGGCTTGTAGGCTATCTTGATATTCAATGACTTCGATGTCACGCATAAGCTGGGTCAGATTGCTCGCCATCGCCAAAATGCGATCGTATTCGGGGTGTTCTGTACTTAAGAAAGTTACGGTACTGTCGTAGTAAGCTTGCGCCACTGTGTAGTCTTGCCTTCCAAAATAGATTTCTCCCAACTTATAAAATGCAAGTCCTTTAGTGTTTCCGTTGCGCACCGATTTTTTAGTGGCAAGATGCAGGTATTCAATTCCTTCTTCCTCATCGTCTTCCTTGAATTCGAGCCCTGCGAGGGCGTAGTAAATCTGATCTTGATACTCAATGTTCTTATCGTCTTTGAGCATCTTAAAAAGGATATCTCTTATTTCGCTTACGTCACCTTTGGTAACATCAAATGCCAACGCTCGGTTGATTTTGGCGTAAAACGCCATTTCATATTCAGGGTTTCTCTTGATGACTTGCTCATACATTTCACTGGAATGGCTTCCATCACCTTGTATGCGCAAGAGCTGTGCTAGGATAAACATTCTACGAGTTTTCTCATCACGCTTTCGCGTATGCTCTATCGACTTTTGTAGCTCTTCAATTGCTTCGTCCTTACGGTCTTGCTGCAGATAGTATTGTGCTTTAAAGGCATACAGTTCACCAAGTCTTTTTTCTGGAAATCCAGTGCCGTTTTCCAGTTTTCTTAGCTCATCTCCAGCACGAGTGTAGGCCTCTTGTTTGGTGTAAATTCTTGCCAACCAATATCGGCTCAACTGCTCAATTGCGGGGTCTGGATATTTACGCTTTGTGAAATCGAAAATTTGCTTGGCCTGCACCAACTCGCCTTTCAAAAAGTTTGCCTCACCCATCACGATCCATGTGTCATCAATCCATTTGCAATTTTCTTTGCCATTAATGTCCATGCTGTGGCGATCCACGACCAAGGAAGTTTTTTCTATTGCTCGCTCTAGGTCAGGAAATACAGGTTGCACCACCTCATCTTTTGAGCTTATGAAAATGGGTAGCAATTGCGTATAATCTTCTTGGTATGATTCGGTCATTTTTCGGTGTGCATCATCCAGCGCCAAACGACCGTTGAAATAACCATTATACCTCGCGGTCATGTTGTGATACGCGCGATGGACAATGGTGTTCTTCTCTTGCGAGCATGACGTAATAAGCACGATCACGAACAGGGCGAATATGTTTACAAGAGGTTTCAACAAGTACTAAATACCGTTAGCATTTAAGGGAGCAAATTTACCGTTCTATTCTGCTGAGGACCTTAAACGCATGAATATCCGATATATTGGAAACAGCAGAGCCTCGTTATATTGTTTTCATGTAGGTTTGAAACCGCGAGTATATGGCAAAGAGTAAAGGCAATACAGAAAAGAAGAAACTCATCAAACGGTTAAGAAACCACTACAAAATGGTGGTGCTTAACATTGACACGTTCGAAGAGAAGTTTAGCTTGTTGCTCACTCCGTTTAACGTATTGGTGCTTTTTGCTTTGACGCTCATCTTCATAATTACGGTTACTTTCCTTTTGCTCGGGTTTACACCGTTGCGTTATTATTTGCCGGATTATGCTGATGAGGTGCTCGTCAGAAAGCTGGCCATTGAAGCGGCATTTAAAACCGATTCTATGGAGGTTGCCTTGGCTCAAAGGGATGCGTTTATTCAAAACTTTAACGATGTGGTGAATGGCAGGGTTGAGGCCGAAGATCCAGACACGATGAGTCAAGCCATAGTTGACCCGAAAAAGGTGAGCTTTTCTCGAAGCGCTGAAGATTCATTGCTAAGACAAGAAATTGAAAAAGAAGATTTGGTCAATTTAAATCCGCAGTTCAAGCAAGGTCGATCTGAAGCTTACCTGCTTTTCCCTCCTATTGTAGGCACCGTGATCGAGGAGTTTAAGCCAGAACGGGAGCATTTTGGAGTAGATATTTCAGCACCAAAAGGAGCTACCATTAAATCAGTTGATGATGGTACGGTAATCATATCAACGTACACCGCTGAAACAGGCCACATCATTCAAATCCAGCATGACAACGATTTGCTATCGGTATATAAGCATAACTCTGTTTTACTGAAAAAGCAGGGCACTAAGGTCAGAGCTGGAGAGGCAATCGCAATCATTGGCGAAACGGGGGAATTCTCAACGGGCCCTCACCTGCACTTTGAGCTTTGGCGTAATGGGGTGGCCATTAATCCAAGCACCTATTTTTCATTTGAGTAATGGCGCAAGTGACCATATATACGGATGGCTCTTCAAGAGGCAACCCGGGCCCTGGAGGTTATGGCGT
>JALRDM010000269.1 GCA_023262195.1 Salibacteraceae bacterium
CTAGCTCTTTTAATGCTAGCTCATTCATACGCATCCACATCTCAGGAATAATTGAAAAATCACCCGGAAATGTTCTCTCTCTATTCTGGTTTTGAAAGGTTCTGCCGTAACATGAATTGGGCGATTCTTCAAGAAAATAACTACGGCCGTCAAAGGCATGTAGCTTTTCGAAATGATATTTCATAGACGCCGAATGACTATAAATGTCACGAACGATTAAGATCAATGTGCTGCTTGGAAATAGACCGCCTACATAAGATAGCTTATTCATCAAATGGGGGCTCTTATTTAATGGCTTTAGATTATTCCAATCATATTCTGCTCTTCCTAGGCCATGAAAAAACTTTAGATAGGAGCGCATCGCCGCACGCTTTAATGACTTTGATTCATTGATGAAATCTTGAATGTAAGAAGTCATCTGAAACGTGTATTCTGTCGTTACATGCGAAGCGTTTCGATATTCACAAGTACCAGAAATAGCGGCGCCGCCGATATCAGTCCATACATCATTCATCTCCACACCTATTTTCAAAAGTTGCGGATGGGAGGCCAATTTATCTGCTAAAAACGTTGTGCCCGAACGCATGCATCCCGTCAAGAAAACTGGAGGATGGTATTGTCGCGCTTTGGGTTCACCGTGTGTTCCGAAAAAATCTCTTAGTCCTTGCGTAAGTTTAATCATGATCTGAATTCATCACAAAGTTCAACCACCCGATGTGAGATTTGTGTTATTATTTCATTCTCTAAACCAAAATACAAAGGCAGACACAATATGGATTTTGAAATTTCTGAAGCCACCGGAGTATCTCCTTGTTCTTCGATATAGGAAAGGGTATTCAATGCAGGGTAGAAATATCTTCGCGCAATAATGTTCTCATTACCTAATCCATTATATACGTGCAATGCCTCTTGTTCACTTTGAAATACTACTGGATAGTAGCTTTTATTCCACTGCACATTATCTTCTATATGAGGGAATTTTAACCCAGAACCTAGAAGTATTGAATTATAAACATCGTGCTGTCGTGCTCTATCAGCAATAATTTCCTGAGCGTATCTTAAGTTGACTATTCCAATTGCTGCATGTATTTCACTGTTCTTGGCATTAATTCCAACCCCATCAAAAATTTCTGGTCCGTAGTGTCCAAAATTTCGAAGTCGGTCGATTCTGTACCGTAACGGAGAGACCTTTCCTGATAATGAATCGACCTTTGGCGAATGATCATTTACAAAAATTGCACCACCTTCAACACAATGCATAAGCTTGGTTGCATGGAGACTCAAGGTGCTTAAATGGCCAAAAGACATCACTGACTTACCATTGATCTCAGTACCGAAACAATGCGCGGCATCGTAAATTACTTTCAACTTGTATTGATCCGCAAGTTTTGCGATGGCATCCACATTACACGGAACACCGAAAACATGTGTCGCGAGTATAGCACTGGTTTTCTCTGTAATTGCTGCTTCTATTTTATCTACATCAATATTGAATGTAAAGGGATCTATATCCACAAAAACAGGTGTACAGCCCTCCCAAACAATACTTGAAGTGGTCGCCACATACGAAAATGGTGTAGTGATAATTTCACCAGAAAGGTTAAATGCCTTAATAGCAACTTGAATGGCAATAGTGCCGTTACTCACAATGCTACAATCTGACGTCCCCAGAAATCCATTTAGTTTTTCTTCAAACTCATTAAGTAACGGGCCATTATTCGTTAACCATTGTGCATCCCAAGCGCGCTGAATTTCAGCACTGACTTCCTCATAAGGAGCTTGAAATGGCTTTGTGACTAGAATCTTTGACATACAACAAAGCTACAAGCTTTAATCCATTAAATTTTATTTCTAAACCAGGTATAGCCTAATGTACAGCCAAAAAGGATAATAAGATTTGATATCGCCAAACCCAAAAAACCTTCATATTCTACTAAGGTTGCCCCCAAATAAATTAGCGCAGCAAGGGCAAGAAGCTGAAATTGGACCCAACTAAAAGGCTGCATTTGTTCCATTCGATACAAATAAACGGCCTTGACAACATTAAAAATGGAATACGCTATGATTAACGAATAACCCACACCATCTATACCAAACTTCGGAATGAGCAGGAAATTCAGCCCAATGAGCAAACCGACCAATCCACTGATTGCAATCAAATTCCATTTATAATGTGGACCATTAGAAAGGATTTCTCCATTTGCTCCAAAACTATAGTCGATTACTCGTGAAATAAGAATGAGTACTACAACACTTTTTGCAGGCTCGAATCTTGTTGGATCCGGAATTAAATTGAAAATCGCATCCAAATTTGGAACAATTGTCACAAAGCTCAAAAGCGCTACCGCCATTAAAACCCTGGACGTTCGAGCATATATTTTCTGGATTGCAACCGAATTTTTATCATTCCAATGATTCGCAAATTGAGGAGAAAGGGCTTGGGAAACAGGCCGTCTTACACCATCTACAAAACTCCCAATAAAAAATGCAATGCTGTACACTCCTAATGCTTCATAATCCAATAATGAAGCTACCATTTGACTGTCAATGGTGGCTAAACTCATCGTCATAACTGCCATTACAATTCCACTACTTGAAAAGAAAAGCAGTTCTCTTCCTAACCCTAGATTTAAAGCCTTGGGCACTCTCAATGGCAATCCTTTTAGGTATAGACTATAACCGAGGACCGCAATTCCAACAATTAAATGAGCCATTGCGAAATAGTTCATCCATGCCCCGAATCCTATGGTGTTAATACTGACTAAAAAAGCAGTGAGCAATAATATTAGTCGTATTCCAACATTTTTTAAAAAAAATGGAATGGAGATTCGTTTTGCAGTAGAAGAAATGGATAGACCTAGTGTATAGGCCATTGTCCCTGCGATAACCATACCTAAAACGCTGATTTCTTTATGAACTGGGACATCCAATAACTCCGCGAATGATTGATGACATATCGAAAAGATTATACCCATCACC
>JALRDM010000350.1 GCA_023262195.1 Salibacteraceae bacterium
GGCAGACCAAGTCTGAAGAAGAAATAAGGATGCTGGAACAAGCCATAGACATCACTTGTATGGCGCATACAGAAGCCATGAAGAACATTAAGCCTGGTATGACTGAATATCAGGTAGAGGCATTGATTGCGTACACTTTTCGAAAAAATGGCGCTGATGGCGAAGCATTTCCAAGCATAGTGGCATCGGGGAAAAACGGAGGTATTATGCACTACACCTCCAATAGCTCGCTATTGATTCCTGGAGATATGGTTGTGATGGATATCGGGGCTCAGTATCAGGGCTACGCGGCAGATGTAACGCGCACAGTGCCGATCAGTGGCGTATTCAGTGAGGAGCAAAAGATTATTTATCAGTTGGTGTTGGACGCCCAAACGGTTGCAATACGTTATGCCACTCCGGGTTATAAATTCTGGACACCTCATGAAGAAGCTGTACGGACGATTGGTAAAGGTTTAATCAAGCATGGTATCATCAAAAAGTGGTCAGACATTGGCGATTACTTTATTCACGGAACCAGTCATTACTTAGGGTTAGATGTACATGATACAGGAATATACAGTGCATTGCAGCCGGGTGAAGTAATCACGGTTGAGCCGGGAATTTACATTCCCGAGAGTTCGCCATGCGATCCAAAGTGGTGGAATATTTATGTCCGAATTGAAGATGATATTTTGATAACAGATGGACCAGCGCGGGTGATTTCGAGTTCTGCCCCAAAGACCATCAGTGAAATAGAATCGTTGATGTCTAACTCTGACAATGGAGTAAACCAGTGACGTTCTAATCTAAGTCGTCTAAATAATCTTCTGTGAAATAGTCTGCGGGTAGTTTCTGGTTGAACTTGTAGTTTGAGTATTCGTATTGTTCTAAAAGTCCATTAGGATCCTCAACGCGAATCAGGGTAGGCATGCCGTGTTCTGCACTCACGGCCAACTTAACTTTAGATCCGTATTGGTTTGGTATCATCAACTTTTTGCCGCCCAAATCCTCTGTGTAATTTTCCACGTTTTGGTTGTACTCAATTAGGGCATATGCCATCACATTAAACTTTTGTGCAATATCCAACACCGTTTCCCTAGGCTGGGCTGTATAAGGCGACAGCCTATAGTTATCAGATTCTGCATACACGTCAATCACCCACTCACCATTACGTTGCACTTTAGTGCAGATGAAGTTCTCACGCATTTTTTCGTACTCGTTTTTAATGATGCCAAAAATGAATTCACCACCAGCATTGGATATGGTATAATGATTTAGCCCTCTAAAGACTTTCCCGTGAATGTCTAGCCATACATTGGTAAACGGAAATCCACTTGGGATATATAATGCTTCATCACGTTTTAAGCTAGGGTCATATAGTAGTCGATGCCCTTTGCCTATCATTAATCCTGCAACTTTATATGGCTTTCGCTGAACTGTAAACTCAAACTCCGCAGTCTCATACTCATCCATTTTGCGTTCCTTCTTCACGCTGAGATATTCCATATTGTCCACACTGGCCCATTGACTGTAAACAAAATCAAAGGTTGAGTCGCAATCACAAACCTGCTGCGCTTGCAGTAAGCTTGTCATGAAAATGAAAAAGAAGGGTAGTATCCTCATTCAGTTTGGGAAGGTAATGGTCAGCGAAAGATTAAGTGTCTATTTATTGTCTTTTATTTGACATTAGCTTCCGTAGCACAGATGAACGCCAAATTATTCCGAAGTTTAGTAAAGCGAATTTTACAATTCACCTATAGACCATTTGCTATTTGGTATACACAGAAAGACCGATGGTTTAAAAGATCAGGACTTCAGATTCGCGTTCCCAGCGGTGTATTTCACCCTGGACTCTTTTTTAGTAGCATTTTGCTTGCTGACTTTATTTCGAAGCAAAGACTCAAGGGTTTGAACTTTTTAGAGCTCGGATGCGGCAGTGCATATATTTCTTTGGTTGCGGCAAAGCATGGCGCAAATGTGAGCGCCTCAGATATAAATCCAAGGGCCGTGGCTGCAGCGACAAAAAACTCGAAGATTAATCTTTTGCCCATCTCCGTGTATGAATCTGATCTCTTTTCAAACATCCCAGCACAATTGTTTGATATGATAGTCATAAACCCACCATATTATCGAAGAGATCCAAAGAATATGGCGGAGCGTGCATGGTTTGCAGGTGAAAATCTGGAGTATTTCAAGCGGCTATTTAAAGAGATTCCGACTTTTGTTGAACCTGAAAGTAAGGTATACATGTGTGCTTCAGAGGATGTGGATTTGGACTCAATTCAGACACTTGCACCCAATTATAAAATTCAATTTAAATTGATGTTGAAGAAGAAAATTCTATTCGAGGAGAATTATGTGTACCAACTCATTATTTCTTTTTAGGTTTAATAAACATTGATATGGCGGAAGTTTCAGAAGCAATAAAAGTATCGAAAGAAGAGTGGGCTATTATTGAATCGCTTATCTATTTCGGTGTATTCGATTACCCTCTAAAGCCGTCAGAAATTAGCCGCTTTGTCCCCATTCAATTAAGTCCCTTACACGTGGTTCCATGCCTTAATTATCTGGAGAATCATGGTCTAATTGAGCAGCACGAAGGTTATTTTGGAATTCGCAGCAATGAAGAGCTGGTTAAACGAAGAATTGAAGGAAATCTAGCGGCTGAAAAAATGATGCGTAAGGCGAGGAAATACGCTTCACTCATTGCTGGTTTTCCTTACGTGAGAGGAGTTTACATATCTGGTAGTTTGTCTAAAGGTTACTTATCTGAAGATGGTGATGTAGATTATTTCATCATCACAAAAGCAAAGCGGCTTTGGATTGCTAGAACCTTGCTCATCTTGTTTAAGAAAATCTTTCTACTTAATAATCGTAAATACTTCTGCGTCAATTACTTCATTGATACTGACAACCTTGAAGTTCCTGATAAAAACATTTTTACCGCTACTGAAATCAAGACATTGATACCGATGTACAATCATGATTTGTATCAGAAATTTATAGAAGCTAACGGTTGGAGTGGGGAAGTGCTTCCGATGATGAAACCTGCTGAATTTGAAGGCGTGAATACTGGAGTTTTTGGAGTATTTAAACCCTTGGTTGAAGCGATTCTTAATCTTAAGATTGGTAACGCAATTGATCGCTTTTTTATGAATAGAACACTAAAAAGATGGGAGTCACACTTTGATCATTTCACAGCCTCAGAGTTTGAACAAGCCATGCGTACGCGCACCTATGTATCTAAACACCACCCACAAAACTTTCAAGCACAGGTGCTAGATAAAATGCAAAATATCCGCGAAGAGTTCAAGGCTCAGCATAACATCGTGATCGCATCATAGGATGGCTCGTGTGCTATTCACTCATAGCTATTTTTTACGGTTCGATCCAAAGCAATGGAGAGCTCAGCGACCCTATGCTCCGCTTGCAACACTATTCGCAGCGAGCTACCTACGCGAGCATGGTCATGAAGTACGTTTACATGATGTCATGTTTGCAAAGTCAGCACAGGAGGTGACGCCCGTCCTTGAAGAGTTTAAACCAGATTTCATGGTGATTTATGATGATGGGTTTAATTACTTGACTAAAATGTGCTTGACCAACATGCGCGATGCTGCATGTGAAATGATTGGCATGGCAAAGGACAGCGGAGCAAGGGTTTTAGTTTCGAGCAGTGATTCAACCGATCGATCAGAGATTTACCTAGATGCGGGCGCGTATGCAATTATAGTTGGAGAAGCAGAAGACACGCTATTAGAAGCCGTAGAGGCATTATTCGTTGAAACGTCAGAAATTCAAGATATTGATGGATTGAGATACTATGCGGAGGGATCAATTCACAACAACCGCCCGAGGAAGAATGAAACAGATATCGATAAATTTCCGTTGCCCGCTTGGGATTTGATAGACATCGAAGCATATCGTTCGCGATGGATGAAAAGTACGGGCTATTTTTCCATAAACCAGGTAACTACAAGAGGATGTCCTTTTAAGTGCAATTGGTGTGCTAAACCAATTTATGGCAACCGCTACAACAGCCGATCGCCCGAAAATGTAGTGGAGGAGCTGGTGTATCTGCGCGATGCCTATGGATTTGATCACGTGTGGTTTTGTGATGACATTTTTGGACTCAAACCAGGATGGGTGAAACGTTTTTCTGAACTCGTACGAGAACATAAGCTCTCCTTTAAATTCAATATTCAATCACGGGCCGATTTATTGGTTAAAGAGAATACGGTGGCGGAGCTTGCTACAGCAGGAGCCAGCGAAGTTTGGATTGGTGCTGAAAGTGGTTCGCAAAAAGTGCTGGACGCTATGGATAAGGGCACCTCAATAGAGCAAATCGAGCAGTCTACTGAACTGATGAAAAAAGCAGGAATCAAACCTTGCTTCTTTTTACAATTTGGCTATCCAGGAGAGGAACAGGACGATATTAAGGCTACGCTTGATATGGTATTTCGATTGATGCC
>JALRDM010000351.1 GCA_023262195.1 Salibacteraceae bacterium
GATATACTCACTAAAAGACCAACGTTTGCGAACCGTCTTGATCCAGCATCATATTATTTCATGGAAAGTAGACCAAACACCACGTTAATTAATAACCCAAACCTTCAGCCTGAGAAGACAGTAGATTATGAAATTGGATTCCAGCAGGCACTCACTACTTCTATGGCGCTTACTATATCAGCATTCTACAGAGAGTCTAGAGATATGGTTGCCACTCGAAGAATTTTTGATTCTTATCCTATCGAATACGTAACGGTAGACAACTTAGATTTTGCAACAGTTAAGGGAATGACAGTTTCTTATGATCTGCGACAAACTAAGAATCTGACCATCAGAGCATCATATACACTGCAATTTGCCGAAGGAACTGGATCTAATTCAACTTCAGGTCTGAACTTGGCAAGAACGGGGCAGCCAAACCTGAGAGCACCAATTAGACTGAGCTATGATCAAAGACACCAAATTGTTGGTAACATTGACTACCGCTATGGCCAAGGTTCTGACTATGATGGGCCAGTTATCGGTGAGAGACAAATTCTCAAGAACACTGGTGCCAACCTTCAAATTAGAGGTGGATCAGGAACTCCCTATAACCCACAATCAAACTTTACCAGTACGGCCTTATTCCAAAACAATCCAGCACCTCTGCAAAGTGGAGCGATCAATAGCGCGAGCTTACCATGGGTTTTCCGTTTTGACTTAAGTGTTGACCGTGACATTACACTTTCTAAGGAAGATTCTGATCGAGAATACTACTTGAACCTGTTCGTACAGGTACTTAACCTATTAAATACTAGAAATATCAACGGAGTATACAGAGCAACGGGTAATCCAGATGATGATGGATACTTAAACTCTGCCTTTGGTATTCAAACTTTAGCCGAACAAAACAGCGCTGCTTCTTTCAGCGAGTACTATACAATGAAATTGTGGAATCCAACAAACTGGCAACTGCCGAGGAGAATTCGACTTGGAGCTAGATTGAGTTTCTAAAAACATGACAATGAAGATGAGAAAGATTCTATATACACTAATTATTTCTTTAGTCGTAATAAGCACGGCTCAAGCAGAGAGATATAAGCACGAAAAAGCAAGCAAGGGAGGAACACCTCCTGGAACGGCTGCCAATTGTACGCCAGCAACAGCAGCAACAGAATTGGATATTAATAACGTAAAGGCACTTATTCAGTCAGGTGGTGACATGTGGTGGGACTTTAATAGAGCTCGCTATGAAATTCCTCAAGGTTCTGAGAAGACATCATTATTTGCTGGTTCACTTTGGTTGGCTGGTCAGGATGTTTCAGGTCAGTTTAAAGTAGCCGCTCTGCGTTTTCGTCAGGTGGGTAACGATTATTGGACCGGTCCATTAAGCACTGTAAACTCTGAGATTGATCCACAAACATGTCGTGACTATGACAGACACTGGAAATCCGAAAAATCTCAGGTTGCGGAGTATGCCGCATATTATGCTGCAACAGTGATCGCGGCTGAAGAAGGTACTCCCCTTCCTGAGCAGTATGAAGGTTACACGGTACCCGATGTGATTAAAGATTGGCCTGCTCACGGCAGAAACTTCGAGCCATATAATGAGGACTTCTATTTGGCTCCATTCTTCGATAACAATGGGGACGGAGAGTATAATTATCAGGATGGTGATTATCCGGGATACGTTTTAAGCGGTAAATCAGACTGTAGCAGAAGAGTACGAGACATTTATGGTGACCAAAACCTTTGGTGGGTGTTTAATGACAAGGGAAACATTCACACAGAATCCGGTGGTCAGGCCATAGGTATGGAAATTCGGGCACAGGCTTTCGCCTTTGCTACCACAGATGAGGTGAACAATATGACTTTCTATAATTATGAGCTGATTAATAGATCTACCTTCAACTTGTCTGATACATATTTCGGCCAATGGGTTGATGGTGACCTAGGAAATGCTCAGGATGACTACGTTGGGGTAGATGTTCGTAGAGGTTTAGGATATTTTTATAATGGTGATGATAATGACGAAGATGCCGGTGGTAATATCGGTTATGGAGTAAACCCTCCTGCAATTGGTGTGGATTTCTTTCAAGGACCATTCGTAGCCAATGACTCGCTCGACAATTGCCTCTGTTTAAATGATTACCAGTCTGCACAAGACTCGAATGGAATTGTATATCCAGGTCAAGGTGCTGGTTATGGTGACGGAATTGTAGATAATGAGCGGTATGGTATGAGAAAGTTCTTATATCACAATAATGCTCCTGGACCCACTGGCGATCCAAATATTGCAACCGATTATTACAATATGCTCCGTGGAATTTGGAGAGATGGTACACCAATGACTTATGGTGGTAACGGATATGCACCAGCAGACCCAAATGCAATTCCTGCTAATTATATGTTTCCTGGTGACAGTGACCCTGTGAATTGGGGAACAGACGGTGTTGATCCAGGCATCGGAACTTGGACTGAAAACTCAGCGGGTAACCCACCCGGAGACCGAAGATTTGTCCAATCAGCCGGTCCTTTCCAACTCGGTCCAGGCGCGGTCAATAATATTACCGTTGGTATTACTTGGATGCAAGCAAATAATGGCGGACCACTTCAGTCAGTTGAGGATATGAGAAGAGCTGATGACAAGACTCAAGCACTGTTTGATAGCTGTTTCGAAATACTCGATGGTCCTCACTCACCTGATGTTACGGTTCAAGAACTGGATCGAGAGGTCATACTAATGCTCTCAAATCCAATCAACTCTAATAATTATCAAGAGCAATACGCTGTGGCTGATCCGTTTTTAGCTCCACCAGATTCAGTAGACCCAGGAGATGGAAATCAGATTGCGCTTACTAATGAGGAGAAAGAACTTTTCGCTACATACAAGTTCGAGGGTTATCAAATATTCCAATTGGCAGATGGATCAGTAAGTACAAATGATCTTACAGACCCGGATAAGGCGAGACTCGTGGCTCAAGTTGATGTTGCCAATGACATTACAACAATGATTAACTACGAGTATGACCCACAACTAGATGCAGATGTTCCTAGGCTTAAAGTCGCAGGTGAGAATGAGGGAATTAGACATTCATTCCAGTTTACCGATGATGCATTTGCCGAAGGGGATGCTCGACTAATAAACCATAAAACTTATTACTACATGGCTATAGCATATGCTTATAACTACTATGGTGATGGTGAAGGAAACCTTCAATATATCGATGGTGTTTATGACCCAGCTTCAGATCCACCCCGATTGGAAGGTCAAAAACTTCCTTACTTAGCAAGTCGTACTTCAGCTACGGGACCAGTTAGAGTTTATGAAGCCATTCCACACAAGATAGACCTTGAGCAGAATGGAATAAAGCTAAATGCTGAGTATGGTGATGGAGTGCAACTTACAAGACTTGAAGGTAGAGGAAATGGTGGAAATTATGCAGTTATAAAAGAAGACTACCTAGACTCGTTGGTTGCTTCAGGTGATGCTTACGCTCAGAGACTGTTATACGAATCGGGCGCTGGTCCTGTTTCAATTAAAGTTGTTGATCCACTTATAATACCAAACAGTGAGTTCACCTTGGCATTCAAGGATTCAAGCGATAACAATGATTATCGAAATATGTATTGGGAGCTTTCAGGAGATAGCATTGAAACGATTACATCTGAGCAAACGATACGACAGTTAAATGAACAAGTGATTTTTGATATTGGGCTATCTATATCAGCTGAATATGGATATCCTGGACTTGATGAAAATGCTAAAAACAATGGATTTATCGGTTTCTCTATTTCCTACGAAGATGATACTGATGCTTGGCTATCAGGAGTTGTAGATGAGGATCCTAATGAAGTGTTTAATTGGATTAAGGCGGGAACATTCCAAGATCCAAATACGGGGGATGATCCTAGAGAAGGAGCTACGGATGATCATTATACGAATTATATAGATGCCTTCTCGAGTGACCCTGCTGTTGATCCTGAACAAAATTGGGAGAACATTGCAGGTCGTACATGGGCACCTATGGCATTATGTGGTTATGACACTGCACAGCCAATTCCTTTGTTCCCCGTTAATGAAGCAGGTTGGTCATTGTTCTCAGAGAGAATTCTCGAGGCTGCGTCACTCGATAAGACACCTAGTGTTGACATTATCATCACAGAGGATAAATCGAAGTGGACAAGATGTCCAGTGCTTGAGGCTGGTGATAT
>JALRDM010000353.1 GCA_023262195.1 Salibacteraceae bacterium
GATGGAGCTTATGCCGCTGTTATTGCGGTGCGTGATGAGGAGGATGTGGTTTTGAATGTAAAGGCAGAAGACATGGCATTTCAATCTAAGCTCATTAAAACCATCGATGATGAAGCTCCATTAGGTCAGCGCACTGATGACAATGATGGAGAAGTGAGCACATTTCAAGAGTTTGAGCTTGAAGTACAAGAGGCTGTTGCGGGCGGAGTGTATCAAATTGACGACATTTACTATAAAACCAACTCTGCAGAGATTACAGAGAATTCAAAGGCCATACTGGCTGAATTTGCCGAGTATTTGAAAGAAAACGACTCCATGACCATAGCCATACATGGTCATACGGATAACGTGGGTAGAGCAGATCAAAATCTTGCGTTAAGCACTGATCGTGCCTTCTCTGTGAAGCAATACTTAGAATCTCTCGGGGTGGATGGTAGCCGATTGGATTATAAGGGATTTGGCGAGACGGTGCCATTTGCCTCAAACGACACAGAGGAAGGACGAGCGAAGAATAGAAGGACTGAATTTTTAATCACAGGAACCTAATGTTTGATTTTCCTTTTTTCTCCGTACTCGATCTGCTAGGAACGGCAGCCTTTGCGGTGTCTGGTGCCTCGCTTGCCATCAGTAAGAAGTTCGATTTGTTTGGCGTGTTTGTTTTGGCATTTGTAACAGCCATTGGTGGAGGTACGGTAAGAGATGTTATTCTTGGTGACACACCAGTAGAATGGATGAGCAATTCTTATTTGATTGCTACCATCATCGGGTTTGCTTCACTTGCGCTACTTTTCAATCCTTTCATTAACAAAATGAAGTATGTGGTATATCTGTTTGATGCCATTGGCCTTGGGCTGTTTACTATGGCTGGAATTCAGAAGGGTTTGAGCAATGAAATGAACGTATTTAGCTGCATTCTGCTCGGAACAATATCAGCCACCTTTGGTGGATTGCTGCGTGACATCATAACTGGTGAGCAACCAATGTTATTGACCCGGAAGGAGATTTATGCCCTGGCTTGTGCCGGAGGCGGTGGAGTCTATTTTATACTTGATGCTATCGGACTAGCCAAAGAAATCAATGTTATTGCCTGCATTGTATCCGTGTTTCTGATTCGTCATATCACCTTCAAATTAGGAGTAAGACTGCCGGGCGTGGATGAAAACGGCAAATGGATATGGAAGTGATTAGCCCAGTATTTTAAATTCACTGAACCCTTTCTGAAATCCGCGTAAAAAATCTTCCGTATTCATTCGCTTTTTACCAGGTGCCTGTATTTGGTCAAGAATCAACCAAAAGTCTTCGCAGGAAACCATTAACTTATCATCTACTTGCTTTATCATTCCAGCACTGTTTGATGGCTGATCAGATATGGTGGATGAAAATACTTTCCACTTGGCGGTTTCCTCTCCATCAAAAACTTCCATAAACGCTCCTGGAAAGGGTGCCATTCCTCTTATAAAATTTCGAACGTGTTCTGCCTTTTGAGCATAATTGATTTGGCAATCACTTTTTTGGATTTTTGGAGCATTCTTGCCTCTAGAACTGGCTTGTGGCGAAAGTGTTTCAGTTCCATTTTGAATTTGATCTACCGACTCTAATAATAGTTTGGCGCCAGCTTCCATCAGCTTATCATGCAAGGACCCTGCATTGTCCTCGGATGTTATCTCCACTTTCGATTGTAAAAGGATATTTCCCGTGTCAATTTCATGCTTCAACTTAAAAGTGGTTACTCCAGTCTCCGTCTCTCCGTTTATAATGGCCCAGTTGATGGGTGCTGCACCTCGGTAATTAGGTAAAAGCGAAGCATGCACATTGTAAGTTCCTTTTTTTGGGCATATTCCACACCACTTCTGGCAGCATACGGAACGCAACTACAATTTGTAGATCTGCTTGATACGAAGCCAAAGCCTTGATGAAACTCTCGTCCTTTAAGTTGGTAGGCTGCAATACCGGAATACCGTGTCTTAAGGCTGCGGTTTTTACTGCTGGCTCTTGCAATTTTTTACCTCTTCCCGCGGGTTTGTCTGGAGCTGTAACTATGGCAACTACATGGCGGTTGTCACTTATAAGCGCCTCTAAGCTCTCCACTGCAAAATCAGGAGTGCCGAAAAAAACGATTCGCAAAGGGTTATCTGCACTCATAGTAGCAATCATTAACACCACAAACAAGGTCGGTGCTTTCCAACTCCTTTATTTTCTGATCACAACGCTGATCGACATATGTTTCCGCTACATCAGCGCTTGATTCTTCAATCAAGTAGCATTCCTTGCAGTTTTCGCAACCCAATAACATAGCTAAGGCGATAAACGATAGGAGGTACCTCATTTTACGATAGATATTTTTTGATAGGTAATTTGACCAGAATCCAATTGAATCAAAACTAGATACATTCCCGCTTTTTCGATGTGCAGCTCATACTCTGTGCTAGATTTTTTCTTGAGGCTAAAACGCTCTTTATTTCCTGAACTGTTTATCAAACGAATTGACTGAATGGTGCCAAGACAGTCAATATGCAC
>JALRDM010000399.1 GCA_023262195.1 Salibacteraceae bacterium
TGAAAGTCCTGATGGTTATTGGGACTCTTTTTATTACTAGTCGTCACGTTTTCGCACAAAATGGGCTGTTGGAAGGCGCCCAGGTGCATGGCAACTTTGAAATTTATGCTCAGCAATACAATGAAGATTCGCTGATTGGAGCACCCAACGTACCAGAGAAAAGTGGTATGAATGCTTTTGGAAACATCATTGTGACAAAAGGAAAGTTCACTACAGGAGCGCGGATTGAGGCCTATACTCCGCCCGTGCAAGGGTTTGACCCAAACTTTGGGCTTCAACCGATTGGAGTGCCCTATCGGTTTGTTCAATATACCGGAGATCAAATTGACATTACGATGGGTAGCTTTTATGAGCAGTTCGGAAATGGAATGATTCTTAGAAGCTATGAAGAGCGCGCACTTGGTCTAGACAATGCCTTCGATGGAGTGCGAATCAGAATGAATCCATACAAGGGTATTTACGTCAAAGGCATTATTGGTAATCAAAGGTTTTATTGGCAAAAGAGTACTGGTTATGTGCGTGGATTTGATGGTGAAATAGCTTTGAATGAATTGCTTGAAGCGTGGGCAGAATCAAAGCTCAGATTGACCTTTGGTGGTAGCTTCGTCTCAAAATATGAAGAAGCAGGTTTGAGGTCACTGGTGTATCCTGAAAACGTTGCAAGCTGGGCGGCTCGAGGACAATTGAATTACGGAGGTTTTGCTTTCCTAGCTGAGTATATCTATAAGTTTAATGATCCCAATGCTGACAACAGATATATCTATCGACCAGGTCAGGGTCTTCTATTGTCTGCGACATATTCTCAGAAAGGATTTGGAATAAACCTCACCGCCAAGACTATTGACAATATGCATTTTCGAAGTAATCGAGATGGGCAATTAAACGATTTATTCATTAATTACTTACCACCGTTGAGTAGGCAGCATACTTACAATCTGGCTACAACATTATACCCGTATGCTACACAGCCATTTGGTGAAATTGGCATTCAAGGAGATATAATTTATAAGATTAAAAGAGGAACATTACTTGGAGGTAAGTACGGTACTACCATACAAGGAAATGTATCTCTTATAAACAATTTAGATACCCAAAACATCAGTACCCATGCACAGTTAGAGAGTGATGAATTTATAGATGCTGATCCCGGACGTCAGGGATATGAGGCCAATATTTTCACGCCAGGTGATGAAGTTTACTATCAAGACTTCAATATTGAAATCGATCGAAAGTTTAGCAAGAAATTCAAACTCAAAACGACTTACGTATATATGGTTTCGAATATAGACGTCACTCTTGGTACTGCGATTGGAACCAATGTTTATGCACATATAGGTGTTTTAGATGGGTTGTATAAAGTATCGCGTAAGCACAGTATTCGCACAGAGCTTCAACATATGTGGACTGAACAAGACCAGGGCAATTGGGCTTTTGCGATGGTTGAGTACGGATACTCACCTCATTGGTTTGTGACCATCCTAAACCAGTATAATTATGGTAACCCATCAGCAATATTGAGATTGAATTACCCTACAGCACAGGTTGCATACGTTAATAATGCAACTCGCGTTAGTTTGGCTTATGGTAGGCAACGAGCAGGAATATTTTGCGTTGGAGGAGTATGTAGACCAGTTCCTGCCGCGAATGGTGCAACAATTTCCATTACATCAAGTTTCTAGGATATGAAGAATCTATTTTTTGTCTTTACGGTTTTGCTTTTTGGTGTTTTCGCTTGTGATAAGGTTGATATGCCAGTTGAAGATCCAGGTCCAACGGTTATAGATACTACAGACACGAATGGTGTTGTTCCCTTCCCAACCTTTGATACAACGATGTTACATACTTCATCAAGAAAGGTACTGGTAGAAGAGTTTACTGGTCATTCGTGTACCGGCTGTCCGGCCCAAACGGAAAAACTACTCAACCTTCAAAATAATAATGCTCCAGAGGTAATTGTTGTTGCTTATCATGAAGGAACCTTCGCGGAGGTGTCGGAAGACTATCCAACTGATTTTAGGACGGAGTATGGTGGCAACTACCATGATCCTCAGAGCAATGAAATTGCCGGATATCCGTCAGCGATTATTAATCGTAAGACATTTTCAGAATTTGCGAATAAAAAGCACTTTTTAGCGCACAATGAGTGGGCTCCACCGATTAATGCGAGTATTGGTGAAGCTGGTATTGTAGCTTTAGGTGTAGCCGCTGACTTATATGAGGATGATAACCTCATTAAGGTTAGGGTGGGTATACAGGCGTTAGAAGATTTAACATCATCATATCGACTGCTTATATTACTTACCGAGGACTCAGTCATATCACAGCAGAAAGACTCGCGTGCTACCCAGTTACCTAAGAAGATTATTCAAGATTATGCTCATAGGCATGTATTAAGAGATCAGATCAATGAGGTTGCTTCAGTTTATGGAGATTTGATAATTGATTTAGGATCGGGGCTTGTTTCCAATGAGTGGATTGATTGGGCCACGGACTATACCATAGCTTCTAATGTAGTAACACCCACAAAATGCTACGTGGTTGCCATTTTAATTGATGCTCAAACTTCTGAGATTGTTCAAGTAGAAGAGGTTCATGTACATGAGGTGGATCAGTAGAGTTTTTGGAGTCTTTTTAATTTTCCTACTGAGTTCGTTATCAATTAATGGACAAATAAAGATTACCGACTTATCTCAGAAGAATAACTCTATAAGTACTTCTAGTCCATTCGCAAGAACCAATAAGGGTCAATTCAATGGAGTAGTTAGGGCAGGAATTGTGTCAAGCCACATTAGGAATGATGATTTTGGTGGCTGGAATAAACTCGGATTTACGGGCGGGGTAGGTACGTTCACACAGCTGAATAGAAATTGGAAAGCCCAGCTTGAGGTTAATTACGCGATGCGAGGAAGTCGCAAGCGCCCAACAAAGACAGATCCTGGTATATATAGAATTGAACCACATTATATTGATATTCCGATACTATTCAAGACCAACTTTTGGATATTCGAAGCTGAGATTGGCATTAATAATGGAGTCTACTTATTTCACCTAGAAGCAGATGAGAGTGGAAGATTGTTTGAAGATCAATACGGCTGGTCTTTTCATCGATATGAAATAGCTGGTTTAGCTGGTCTGAGCGTGCCACTGGTCGGAAACTGGGTAGGAAATGTAAGGTTGCATCATTCTATTTTACCAGCTGCTGGAAGGAGCTTTACATTCGTTGGAGGAAGGTTTATATCCGGAGGAGCCTTAAATATGGCTATGTCATTTTCCTTCAATCGATTGCTTTTCCCAAAGGATTGATTAAGAATCTAATATTCCTTGTCAAGCCATTGTATCCTGTTCGTTTCACGGCAGAACCGGCAAATAGCTCATTAAATTTTTCTTCTGATAAATGAGCCCAATCCTCTAATTTAAAATCCAAAATTTCAGGCTTTGGATTGAAATCAGATTCCGAGTGAGGTTTGCTGAACCTATTCCAAGGACACACATCTTGGCAGATGTCGCAACCAAACATCCAATTATCAAACTTGCCCTTCATAGAGTCAGGAAGCTCACTGTTTTTTAGTTCGATGGTATAGTATGATATGCATTTGCTACCGTCAACGTAATATGGATTGTTGATGGCATCAGTAGGACATGCATCTATACATTTAGTGCAAGAGCCGCAATAGTCTTTAATGGGCGCATCGGATTCTAGCTCTAAATCTGTGATTAAAACAGCAAGGAAGAAAAATGAACCTGCGCTTTTAGAAATAATGTTTGAATGCTTCCCAACCCAGCCTAAGCCGCTTTCACGGGCCCATGCTTTTTCCAAGACTGGGGCTGAATCAACAAATCCACGCCCGTGCACCTCACCGAAGGACTGTTGCATTTCTTTCAAGAATACTTTCATTGCCTTGCGAATCACTTTATGATAGTCTCTTCCATAGGCATATTTACTCAGTTTTGGAGCCTCAATATGCTGAGTTGACTTGGTGAAATAGTTTTTACTAAGAACAATGACACTCTTGGCACCGGGCACTAATTTGGTTGGATTTATCCTGAGATCAAAATGATTGGCCATATACTCCATTTGACCATGATGACCATTGTTGAGCCAAGCTTCGAGGCGTCTAGCATCATTAGTTAATTCACTTGCTTTTGCAACCCTGCAATCTAAAAAACCAAGTTTTTGTGCAATCTTCTTAATCTCGACAGACCTCGAACTGGCAAGTAAATCCAATGAGGTCATCTGTTGCTAGAATAGGGTGTTTTGATTTCCAGATCGCTCTCTACCAAGATGGGTGAAGGCCAATTCAGTTGCCACACGTCCTCGAGGTGTACGATGAAGAAATCCTTCTTGAATTAAGAAGGGCTCATAAACTTCTTCAATGGTGCCGGCCTGTTCGCCCACAGCGGTGGCTACAGTAGTTAAGCCAACTGGACCACCGTTGAACTTGTCAATTATAATAGATAGGATTTTGTTGTCCATTTCATCCAATCCATGAGAATCAACATTTAGTGCATCGAGGCCGTATTTGGCAATTTCCAAGTCAATTTTTCCATCACC
>JALRDM010000145.1 GCA_023262195.1 Salibacteraceae bacterium
CGCATATTTCTCAATGGTAATTGATTCAATGTCATCATCTTCCTCCAAACCAAGCTTTTCGCGAAGATTGGCCAAGATTCCGTCATAGTACATAAGGTCATCTACCAATCCAAGTTCTACTGCAGATTCGGGCGTACCCAACTTCATTTCGTTTGCTATAGCATCCAAATCTCCCGCTGCCAACCCGCGTGATTCCATTACCTTCTCAGACATATCGTCCCACACAACATCAATGATTCTTTGAATTTGCTCCTTGTTAGGATCGCTCATCCCTTCTCGAGTAAATGGTTCGATGGCACTCTTGTAAATGTTATCTGGGCCTTTCAGCACCATTGGTTCAACCCCAATTTTATCAAGCGCATTTTTGAAGAAAGCAATCTCGGTTCTTAGTCCGTTCATTTCAAGTAAGCCTTCTTGGTTTAAATAAACCTCGCTAGCAGCGCTAGCAATGTAATATGCGCCTTGCGTATATACCTCTTCGTAGGCCAATACAAATTTGCCGCTGTCCTGAAATTGTTCAATCGCCTCTCTCACTTCATTCATCGTGGACATACTTCCCATGAAGAATTTACCTCTAAGCAAAATACCCTTGATGTTGGTGTCTGCCTTAGCATGTTCAACCGCATTTAAAAACTTGCTCAACTCCATTCCTCGGTTATCTTCAAACCCATCTATTTCGATGTTATCGAAAGGACTCGGTTCCATTCTTTCTACCAGTTGCTTTTCCAGATCAACTACAAGGACCGAGTTGGATTTAACTTTAACCTTGTCTTTAGCTCCTTTTGCAAATACCATAGCTGAGCCAATTACACCAGCCATTATAATTCCTGATATAACTATAATTCCAACAAAGGCGATAATGGTGCCCAGTGTTGAGGCGAACATAAATTTGATAAACTGCTTCATTTTCTTTCTTCTTTATTTATTCAAGGCTATTCTTTGTTTTTGCATTGGAATATTCCTCGAGAATTTGATTTTCGTGGCGAATCTATACGCCATTGAGAGCTTACATGGACTAATTTTTACGAGTGGACAAAAACGCACATGAAGGGAAAAAGAATTGGGAGGTGTACCTATCGCTAGGCTCAAATCTTGGTGACCGCATCAAGAACTTAGGTTATGCGATAGGCAAAATCAACGGGTTTGCGGAGGTTATTTCGACATCTCATCTTTATGAATCAGAGCCTTGGAAAATGAATTCAGCCCATGCATTTATCAACCAATGCATTGGAGTTATGACTCACATGAACCCAGAAAGCTTTCTGACCCAAATTAAGGCGATTGAAAAGGAGCTCGGTAGAAAACGAAATCCAAATGCTGATGAATACCAAGATCGTGTCTTGGATATTGATATTCTTTATTTCGGAGCCATGATTGTTGATACAGATCAATTGCAAATTCCGCATCCTCAAATCCAAAACCGATTGTTTGTTTTACAGCCAATGAACGAAATTGCATCCGAATATCTGCATCCCATTTTGAATAAAACCCAATCGGAGCTATTATCAAACTGCAATGACCAGAGCCGAATTAATCGAATGTGATGGAGCATAGTTTATATCGACAGATCGCAATTGAGGGCAATATTGGCGCAGGTAAAACCACCATTGCGAATAGACTTGGCAAAGCACTAGAGGCAAAGGTTATTCTAGAACGATTCGAAAATAATCCCTTC
>JALRDM010000328.1 GCA_023262195.1 Salibacteraceae bacterium
CATCAAGGTTGTTGGTGATTCTCCCTTATATAATTCAATACCAAGAGCTTTTTCTGCGGGCCTTTACCACAGCTGGGGCCTAAAGGATTATTCAGGCGTTGAATATCAAATTACTGCTTACGATCAAGAAGGTGTGATTATGTCATTGGAGCATAAAGGCAAGCCTTGGTTTGGGGTGCAATACCACCCAGAGAGCATTATGACAGATCATGGTGATTTACTCATGAAAAACTTTCTTGAGTCTAAAGAAAGAACCAAAAGTCAGTTCCTTCAATAAGCTCCAACCGGTGCAATTCAACCTTGACTTCCTCGCGCTCTTTGGGATTACTTATCGCAATTAGAATTTGAGCAGATTCGTTTTTATCAATCTCAACTGAGTTACGCAATCTTATTCCATAAATATCTTTTCCAACTTTTCTTTCATTGTTGGTATACCAAAGTATGTTGTGAGTACGCTTTAAAAGCTGGGTGACTAGGTCTTTGCCGTTTTTACCTGCGCCCCAAACTGCTATACCTCTCTTAGGATCAAAGTCTATTTCAAAAAAGTATTTCAACTTTAGTTCGAAATAGCGATTGTCCTTGTATTCATCCCAAGTTCTAGAAATTCGAGTTTCGGTATCCCTCCAGTAATGCAGTACTTTGTTAAGGCCAATCACCTTTAAACCAGCTTTGTAAAATCGAAAACACAGGTCGTAATCCTCTGGATAACAATCGGCAAAACCACCGATTTTAAAAAAGTCATCGCGATGAATAAGCCAGCAATGCGAAGGAATTACACATTCACGATAGATCTCGACCCAATGCCTATTGAGCCGAGCAACCTCATTTAACCAGGCATCATAGCGGAGGAAACCGTCACCAACTTCACCATCATCAACAAAATGCTGAGTGCCACCTGCAACAACGTGCCTCTGACCATATTTCACCCAGTGATGGTACATTAGATTTAACTTATAATCTGGCATCAAATCGTCCGCATCCATTCGATTTATTAGTGGTGCTTTAATATGTTTCTGTGCCGTTAGTAATGCACCGTTTAGCCGGTTACCTTCACTTTTGAAATACCTTACCCGAGTATCCCTGTGAGCAAAATCGTTTATAATCTCGGCAGTATTATCGGTGCTATGATCATCTACCACAATGAGCTCCCATTCCTCGAAGGTTTGCTGTATGGTGCTCTCAATACAATTTTGGATGTATAAACCTTCGTCTTTTGCAGCCATAACGATGGATATTCTGGGCTCAGACATAGCGCGAATATGCATTTTTGTCCCAATAAATTATGGCTAAGGTTAAACTAGACTTACACGATATATACAACAAAGGAGAACTCATCGATCGAGCCTTGATCGATGCTGTTGATGAATGTGTAGAATCTAAGATTAAAACTCTTGAGATTATTCCAGGAAAGGGGAGTGGTCAGTTGAAAAAGAAAGTAATTCGATTCTTGGAACAGAAGCACATAAAAAACAAATATCATCGCATTGATAAAGATCAGAAGAACCACGGTCGACTCTTTGTTTATTTCAAATTCTAGAAAATGCAAGTTTTAAAATTTGGAGGCACCTCCGTAGGAAGTGCAGATAGAATCAAGCATGTGGCGCAATTGTTAATGAATGGCGGTCGCAAGCTGGTTGTGCTATCGGCAGTGGCTGGCACCACAAACGCATTGGCTGAAATTTGCAGAGAACTCTACAATGGCAATAAAGAATCACTCGAACCAAGCATTGGCCAATTGGCTGAGCAATATGAAAATCTCACCTCAGAGCTTTATACTGAAGAGTCTGCCAAGAACGCTGCGTTAGAGCTAGTGTCTAACTATTTCAATAACATAAGAGCCTTTGGGTTAGACATGTTTACACCTTTCGAGGAAAAGGCGATTTTGGCGCATGGAGAATTAATTTCTACGGGTTTGTTACAGCTTTATCTCGAAGAGATTAACACAGAATCGACACTTATTTCTGCGCTTGATTTTATGCGCATAGACCAAAGGAACGAACCCGATGAGTGGTATATTAAAACAAACTTGTCTAGGATTCTAAATCAAACTGACAGTAAAATTATAATCACCCAAGGATTCATTTGTAGAAACCACTTTGGAGAAATTGACAATCTGAAAAGAGGAGGGAGCGATTATTCCGCGAGTATTATCGGTGCAGCTATCCATACAGATGAAATTCAGATTTGGACAGATATTGATGGCATGCATAACAATGATCCAAGGTTGGTTTCAAATACTCGACCAATAGAGCGATTAACATTTGATGAAGCAGCTGAATTGGCATATTTCGGTGCCAAAATCCTGCATCCATCGAGCATACTTCCCGCTAGGAAGGCAAACATTCCCGTTGTGCTTAAAAACACACTCGATCCTGAAAAGAAGGGAACAATAATTAGCAATGAATCATCCGGAAATTCCATTAAAGCCGTGGCAGCCAAAGATGAAATCACTGCAATTAAAATTAAAAGCGACAGAATGTTGCTGGCACATGGTTTTTTGAGGAAAGTATTCGAGGTGTTTGAGCGGCATGCTGTAGCAATTGATATGATCACCACCAGCGAGGTAGCCGTGAGCTTAACCATCGATACCAAAGAAGACATATCTAACTTGCTCGAAGAGCTCGAGTTTTATGGGCAAGTTGAAGTTGATACCGATCAATGCATTATTTGTGTAGTGGGGCACTTTTTACAGTCCGAACCGGGCCATGCCGCCAAGATTATGGACTCTCTAAAAACCATTCCATTGCGAATGATTTCTTATGGAGGCAGTAAAAACAACGTGAGTTTTCTGATACAAAAAGAGGATAAGGCCGAGGCACTATTGGCACTAAACCGTGGTTTATTTGATTTATAGACAATATGTTGGAGCCGAAAAATATCCTACAATACACACAAAATAACCGTACTCCATTTTACCTGTACGATCTGAATGCGCTTAGAAGTTGTTTGTCGCGATGTAAAAGCGCTTCGACCAAATATGGATTCCATGTTCACTCTGCCATTAAAGCCAACTCAGAGAAGCCTCTTCTCGAGGTGTTTAGAGGACAAGATTTTGGGGTTGATTGTGTCACAGGACAAGAGGTAGAGATGGCCTTATCGAGCGAATTTGATCCCTCAAGGATTGCTTTTGCTGGGGTGGGCAAATCAGACTGGGAGATAGATTTAGCGATTAATGCTGAAATTTTCACCCTCAATGTAGAGTCTCTTGAAGAACTAGTTGTAATAAACGAACGTGCTGGAATGCTCAAAAAGAAGGCAAACGTTGCTTTCAGGCTTAACCCAAATATTAGTGCAAAGACTCATCACTACATTACCACGGGGCTTGAGGAAAATAAATTTGGAATCAGCGAATGGCAGTTGCCTGAATTGTTTGAGTTGCTGCCTTCGCTCGAGAATATTGAAGTTCGTGGCTTGCATTTTCACATTGGCTCTCAAATAATTGACCTTGAGCCATTCAGAAATCTGTGCAACAGAATTCATCACTTCATTCGCATTTTCCAAGACCATGGATGTGAGATCAGTCACGTAAATGCAGGTGGGGGTTTAGGTTTTGATTACACCCGGCCTGACGATGATGATAACCCGAATTTTGAACGATTTTTCGAAACATTTCACAATAACTTAAACCTCGGTCGAGATATGCAGCTTCATTTTGAGCTCGGGCGTTCATTGGTTGCGAGCTGTAGTGATTTAATTGCAAAAGCCCTTTACGTAAAAAAAGGAAGAAAGATCAATTTTTTGATTTTAGACGCTGGCATGACTGAGCTACTTAGACCTGCATTATATCAAGCTTTTCATCATATCGAGAATATATCGAAGCGAACAAACGTACAAACCGAACGATATGATGTCGTTGGGCCAATTTGTGAGAGCAGTGACTGCTTTGGTAAAGCGGTTGAGTTAAACGAGGTGTTGAGAGGCGATTTCATCCGTATTAGGTCAGCAGGTGCCTATGGCGCCTGTATGTCTTCAGAATATAATATGCGAAAAGCCAATCCGGCAGTGTTTGTAGAT
>JALRDM010000352.1 GCA_023262195.1 Salibacteraceae bacterium
TTGGAGCAAGAATTCTCCATACACTGTAGCTCCTTCACCACCATCATATGAGGCATCATCACCGCCTTTAGCGCCATGCACTTCAATACTATAAAAACCTGCTGATGGGACTGTCCATTCTTGGATTCCGTTCACTGCAGTGACAGCTCCTTGTAAGTTTGTAGTTGCATATTCGGCATTGACTTGGGCTTGAGATGGACCATTTTGCCCAGTGGCCCCTGCCGTTGTGAACTCATATACTACTTGGGCATTTGCTGTAAAAGCACAAATGCCAAGTGAACAAATGAGAACTTGAGTAAAATTTTTTTTCATTGCGTTTAGATTTAATTTAAGCATTAAGGGCCACTAAATTAATCTTATTGTGGTAAAATCGGTAACAGTGCTCAGATTATTACCTCTTATCATTTCAGTAAAAAACTGAGAGGAATTACGCTTATGTCAAAAACACGTTCAGAAAGGGCGTGATCCAAACCAACTCTTTTTATGATTGATGAAGATCACGCCCCATGTCATTAAATACCAGCTCCAGTGGATTCTAGTATTGAATTACCACTCGACTAGTAGAAGTAAATTCATCAGCATCCAGCCTCAAGAAGTAAATTCCTGTTGGTAATTCCTGAGTGCTGAGCGAAATTATTTCTTCTGCTACAATTGTTCCAGATTCGAAGGTTTTAATCAATGCTCCGCTGCTATTTACCAAAGAAAAACGGGAATTGGTTAATTCTTTATCAGTAGAGACATAAATTACATCAGAAGTAGGAGTTGGATAAACAGACCATCCTTTGGTGGTGCCTACGCTTGCAACACCAGTGATGCATGTTTTAAAGCGTATTTTGATCGTGTCAGAACCAACACATCCTTTGTCATCTGTTACTTCTAACCAGAATGTTTTATTTCCAGGAGTGGCAGCGGGGAGACCAACTAGAATCTGATTTGTGGTTTTGTTATTACTCCAGAGGTAGGTGTAGTTCGGATTATTCAAGGGGCCAATATTTGTAGCGCCTCCATCATCAATACAAATCTCAAAGTCAGGTCCAAGTTGCACCACGGGTATTGGATTAATAACAACATCGATATCATCCGTTCCAAAACAACCTTCTGCTGTGGTAACCGAAACTGTGTATGTCCCACTTGACATAACGTTTATTATTTGCGTTGTATCACCATTAGACCAAGAGTATTCAGATCCAGGAAATTGGGCATCAATTATAGCGTTGTCACAACTTTCAAAGTCAGGTCCAAGATTCACTACAGGAGATATTGCAGGTATAAGTTGTATAACATCCGTTGCCTGACAGTGAGGTGGGCCATAGGTAACGGTGACTGTGTAAGTGCCCGCTTGATTCACCACGATACTAGATCCGCTACTTCCGTTGCTCCAATCATAATCATCATATATTATGGTATCAGCAGTGTTTTCAATGATCACAAAATTTCCATCACAACTGAATCGATCCGGTCCCAGATCAAGATTTATCTTGATAATAGAATCGAGGGTTACGGAGGCCGTATCATTATTATTTACGGTATCTGCAACTCCATTAGGCATTGTTGTCCAAGCAACAAGTGTCGTGGAGTCAGTTATATTGATCGTACCTAGGGTAACAGTATCTACGGTGCTTCCAGCTCCTCCGAAAGTATCAAGCAACTGAGTGTAGCTTACTGTCGATTGCGCCACACCATTGATGGTCCAGTCAATATCCAATGAGGTTATTTGGTTTGAACCGAAGTTTTGAATGATTACATCTACAGGGGTATCACCACCACAAATGATATTATTGACCCGCTCAGGATTGACAAATAGATTAACTCCTGCATTATTGGGCGCTGGTGATGATAAAACTGAGATGACCACTTGGCCATGACCAGAATTTACACCTGCCACATTAATCGGGTTTAACCCGTCATTGTATGATCCACCGCCACCGCCACCATGGTTTGGTGAATTCGCATTAATTTGGCCTGCGCCACCGCCAGAGTAGCCGCCACCGCCACCGCTTCCGCGGTAACCAGTTGACCAAGTAGCACCACCGCCACCAAAACCTCCTGTTGACCCAGCACCACTTGACGTTCCTCCGGCTCCACCGTTTAAAAAGGAATCACCGCCATCTGCTGCTCCAGCAGATTGACATATGCTACCGCCATCGGTGAGGAAACCTCCACCCCCAGCACCTCTATCCAGAGAACATACGGACACAGATTTATTACCACCATTTCCATTAGTTCCTCCCTGGCCGTCTGCATTTGCGACTCCTCCATCGATTAAACCATCGTTTCCATCATTCGTGGCGGAACCTTCACGATCGGGGTGTAAAGTACTTGCAGCGCCACCGCCACCACCGGCAATTACCAAGATGTCATTGACAGAAGTTGCGGGAGCTTTGACTACAAAAGTTCCACCACCACCACCAACACCGTTAGGCGATGCAGCATCTGCTAGACCTTGTTGGCCAACGAGAATATGTATAACATCCCCGCCACTTAAAAAGAATTCACCTGTAATGTCAGCACCGAGGCCACCATGGATTCCACCGCCTTGTGCACCCAATGCTTGAATGCTGTATAGACCACTTGATGGTACAGTCCATTTCTGTATTCCATTTGTCGATGTTACAGCTCCATTAAGGTTTGTCGATGCATATGCAGAATTAATTTGCGCTTGAGTCGGTCCGGTCTCGCCTGTTGCACCCGCATTAGTAAATGTATATGTAAATTGTGCAAATACAGATGTAGTGCATAATAATAGTGTACCAATATATAATATAATTTTTCGCATATCTTGGGTAAAATTTTTACAATTTGTTTAAATTAATGTTAAGAGACTGTTTCGACCAAAAGTAACAGTTGCGCGACAATTAGGCAAATTTAGACGCTTAAACCCTTATTAATGGGTGTAGACTTCTCGTTTTTAAACTTTTATATCTGGTTTTATATTAGTGCTGAATTAGCAAACGAGTGGAAGATGAGAATTCATCGGATTCTATTTTAATTAAATAAACACCATTTGCAAAACTGCGAACGTCAAAGGTTATAACTTCACTCGAATAAATTTGTTGTTTAGCCCGCTTTTGAATCAGCGAACCGTTGCTATTGTAAATAGAAATAGAAGCATTGGAAACACTTTGTATAGCTGCAATATTTACAATGTCATGAGCTGGAATAGGATAAACAATCCAGTTTGATTGATGCTCAACTTCGGCTATGCCGGTGAGGCAGTTTTTATAGCGTATATTGACGGTATCTGTTCCGATGCATCCTTTGTCATCCGTAATTTGTAGCCAAAAGGTTTTGTTTCCTGTAGATGAACCCGGGGCGCCTACTAGAATCTGATTCGTGGTTTTATTATTACTCCACAGATAGACATAGTTGGGGTTGTTATTCGGACCAATCGTTGTGGCTCCGCCATCATCAATGCATATTTCAAAATCAGGTCCAAGATCAACTTTGGGTAATGGATTAATGGTTACAACGACTTCATCGGACCCAAAGCAGCCTTCAGCAGTGGTTACGGAAACCGAATACGTGCCACTTGATGTAACGCCTATTGTTTGCGAAGAATCTCCAGTTGACCAAGAATACTGCGAACCAGGAAATTCGGCATCGAGCGTTGATTGGCCACAAGCTTCAAAATCTTCACCTAAGTCTATGGTTGGACTTGTGGCAGGGATGAGTTCAATTACATCAGTAGCTTGGCAGTTTGGTGGACCGTAGGTTACTGTTACTGTGTATGTCCCTGCTTGGTTAACCACAATGCTCGATGAACTACTGCCATTACTCCATTGATAATCGTCATAGACTACAGTTTCGCCTATATTTTCAAGTATTACAAAGTTTCCATCACAGCTATACTGATCAGGTCCTAAATCGAGGTTTATTTTAATGATCGAATCTAGGATTATAGAGGCTGTGTCGTTGAAGTTTACTGTATCTGCAACTCCGTTGGGCATACTTGTCCATGCTACAATATTTGTTGAATCGGTAATCGTAATGTTTCCTAGGTTTACTGTATCAATGGAATTTCCTGCTCCACCAAAAGTGTCTAGAAGTTGGGGGTAATTTATGGGTGTTTGGGCCACTCCATTCACAGTCCAATCTATATCTAATGAATTAATCTGATTAGAACCAAAATTTTGAATAATCACGTCAACTGATGAAGTGCCTTCACAGATGGTGTTATTAACTATTGCTGGATTCACAAACATGTTTACACCCGCATTATTCGGAGCAGGCGAGGTCAACGCAGTTATAACCACCGTACCGTGTCCGCTATTGGATGCAGATAGATTCACCTGATTTACACCATTATTTATCGAACCTCCACCACCGCCTCTAAAGGTTGTAGCCGATCCAGAGCCTCCACCACCGCCAGAGTATCCACCACCGCCACCGCAGTAGGTCCATGAGCCATTTGTACCTTCAGATGATCCACCGCCACCGAAGCCGCCTTCAGCACCGGTTGAAGTAATTCCGCCTCCTTCACCACCTAGTGAAAAGGGTATTCCACCTTGACCAGAAGCGCCACCGCAGCCACCAACTGTTCCTGCACTCAACCAGCCTGCGCCACCACCACCACGACAACTGGCACCATTGCCACCTTGGCCGTTTGTACCACCTAAGCCTTGTGAACCTCCTGCGCCATCTTGACCGTTTATATTTATCGTGCCGCCCGTGGTAGCCCCAGATGTTGTGGCGCCTCCACCACCTCCTGCGATGACCAGAATATTATTCGCACTACCACGAACCACATAAGAAGCTCCGCCACCTGCATGATTGATGCTGTTGAAAGTCTCACCCATTTGCCCAGCAATGATGAATAATGTGTCGCCCGCAGATAGGATAAACTCTCCTTCCATAGAGGCACCCTGGCCGCCAGCATTTCCCCCTCCTTGGGCTCCATTTGCTTGTATGGTGTATGTTCCTGATGCAGGCACAACCCATCGCTGAATACCCGCAAGCGACACAACACTACCACTTAGATTGGTGGAAGTGTAAGCTGCGTTAAGTTGAGCTTGAGTTGGCCCTTCGGCACCAGTAGCACCGGCATTTGTAAACGTGTAGGAAAATTGAGCAATAGTGGCTGTGGCACTCAATACGGTGATGAATATCAAAGATGTAATAGTTTTCATAGCGTCATTTAATTGTATCCTAATTTAGGAGAACTAATTTTTCGACTAATATATGAATTAGGTCGATTTATAGAATGAATTCATCGTTGAGGATTTGTGTTTGTTTTACCTTGTGGGCGCGAATAAAATCATATATGAATGAATAGGATTACTGATTGGGTAGTGGATTTCTCACATCTGAGTTTTCCGGTAAATTGCTTTGGATGCAACAATGCTCTTACCTCAGAAGAAAAAGGAATCTGCAGTGAGTGTGTCGAGCATTTTCCTTTGACTCGATATTGGGAGATTCCAAACAATGCAGTTGAGAAGATTTTCTGGGGCAGAATCAATATTGAGCGGGCATGTTCTTTAATGTTTTTCAATAAGGATGGTATTGCCCAAAGGTTGATGCATAAGTTGAAGTATGAAGGGAAGTATGAGGTTGGACAAATGTTGGGTGAGTTGTTCGCAAGAAAATTGATAGGTACTCCGTTCGAAAAGGTGGATATGGTGATTCCGGTTCCTTTGCACGAGAAGAAGAGAAGGCAAAGAGGTTACAATCAATGCGACTTTATTGCGGCAGGTATGGCATCGGTTTTTGAATTGTCATACCAAACGAATGTCGTATCGCGAATTCGATCTAATGAAACTCAAACCAATAAGGGACGTTATGAGCGATGGATCAATGTTCAAGAATTGTTTCGGGTACATCGACCAGAGGTCTTAGTCAACAAGTCGGTTCTGCTTATTGATGACGTGGTTACCACAGGAGCTACGTTAGAAGCTTGTGCAAGCGCACTTCTTGATGTTGAAGGACTCAAGGTATATGTAGCTACGATTGCTTGCCCCAACCCATTTTGACCCTTGGAATTTTACCCATAATTACCGTAAGAGCCTGCTATATTTGACATCACAATGGCAGAGAATATTTTGGTTGATCAAAATGCTCCAAAGGCACTTAAATATGAACAACTCATTCCACAGATTAAGGCGTTAATTGGGGATGAAAAACGAGCGGTATCTGTCTTGTCGAATACTGCCGCTGCGATACATCAAGCATTCGACTTATTATGGACTGGCTTCTACCTTAAGGATGATGATATACTTTATTTGGGACCATTTCAAGGGCCAGTAGCATGCATGAGAATAAATGTTGGCAATGGAGTGTGCGGCACCGCGATGGCAAAAAACGAAACTATTGTAGTACCTGACGTAGATCAGTTTCCGGGGCATATAGCCTGCAGCACGTTAAGCAAATCGGAAATTGTGGTACCCATTCGAAACAAAGCTGGAGAAGTATTTGCCGTGCTTGATTTGGACAGCGCTACACTTTCTAATTTCGACCAAGTGGATAGGGATTATTTAGAACAAATTTGTGACTGGCTCGGTGGCTATATCTTTTCGGAATAGCGTATATATATTGGTGGTTGCTGCTATTTGCACCAGTTGTGCGAAGCAATTGAAACCAACTGGAGGAGACATTGATGAAGTGCCTCCAAAGATTTTGGCTTCTGCACCTGAGAATGAAGCAGTAAACTTTAAAGAGCGCGAAATATCATTTGAATTTGATGAATATATTAAGCTACAAGCAGCTTCGCAAGAGCTTGTGGTATCGCCTCCTTTAAAGTATCCGGTTGATTTTAAGCTCAAGGGAAA
>JALRDM010000368.1 GCA_023262195.1 Salibacteraceae bacterium
AAGGCAGATCATGCCAGCTTCAGAGCGGCAAAAATGAACGGGGTAAATTTTGAAAATGCCCGCATTCGATTCGCAAACTTCACCAACGCAGTGGCGGAATGGTCCAATTTTAACCATGCATTAGCCTCGCGGACTAACTTCAATAGCACCAGATTAAAAGGGTCGGACTTTTCTAAGGCTGTCTTGAATGGAGCATCGTTTGCTTTAAGTGAGGTTTCAAAGGTTGTTTTGACCGATAGTCAAATTGATTCCACCAGCTGGGATAGTGCGCTTGTTGCATCCGAAGATTGGAAGGCTCAAGAATTTGCAACTACCGCAGATGCCGATCAGCTGAAGTTGATTTACGAAACTCAGCCTGATGCGGATTTAGAAAACCGATTTCGATTGGTTAAAAAGACACGCTAAATTTCGAAGTCTTCATCACTCATCACCCGATTCAGCTTTTTACAAAACTTCACGATCACCTCATCAGTTTCACGGAAGGGGCGCATACCGATTTTCATCGACCACGTGTAATATGCCTGTAAATCATTGAGATAGCTCGTTAGCAGCGTAGGCGTCCAAACGGTGTTTTTAGTTATGCCATATTTCTGCTTCAAGTCTTTTCCAATTTCTTGTCCCCACTCGTTATTGATGATGTCCACATAATTGTCCAGTGGATTGTTGTGCGGATGGATAAGCATAGAATCGGTAAATACACCTGTGATGAGTTCTGGCATGTGCAGCCGCTCGTGCGAATCGGCAATAAAATTGGCCAACTCTTCTGAAAATACGGTTGTCACAAAAGCTTGTGCGGTAATGTGATTGAAAGTGTTGATAAACCCTTTTTCTCCCGTGTCTCTCGGATTGATGGATGCCAAGGTGAGCGAGTCAATATTTCGAACACTGGATAGTGCTAAGTCGTAAAATGCTACATCTCTAGCGCCAAAATCTTCATATTTCCTACGAGCCAGCATGAATACTCGAAATAAGTCATATCGAATGGAAAGGAGATAGGGCGCACAATACATCAGCTCAGCCTTATCTAAAAGACCACCTCTGGCGGCATCTTTCATATCGCCTTCGCTAATTCCTTCGCTCAGGATGCTGACCACTTGTTTGTTACCACTGCAATGGGTGATTTTCACGGTAGCCAAATCCGTTTCAGCATTGGTCACATACTCAAAATCTACCATCTCCTGTAGCTCGTTTAGATCACTTATACGCGTAGACATCAGAGCTCCGATGGGTTGACTTTGATGAGAAGTTACTCCGTGCACAGTACACGGTACGCCAGATTCGTTTGGTTCTTCAGGCAGTTCGAAATGACAAGCGTTAGCTACCAACAGCAGAATAACTGAAAAAAGGTATATATGATGTCTTTGTCTGCTCAAAATCCGATTCCAGTCTTATGGTCTTGATTAAAT
>JALRDM010000385.1 GCA_023262195.1 Salibacteraceae bacterium
ATGCAGTGAAGTATAACCAATATAATTCTTTCTTAGTGAGTGCACCGGTGGGTTCAAGATATTCAAGCACTACATTTGATTACTCAAACGATTCAAATTATCATAATGATACTGTGTTTGAGAACGGATATACTGAATGGGTTGAACCCGAAACTAAGCCTGATCAAAAATTGACCATTATTCAAAGTAAAAGCAGTGTAAACATATCTAATGAAGTCCTTAAGGAGATATCGGACAAAATCCTTGAAATCAGAGCAAGTATTATAAATACAACGGCATAGATACCATGAAACAACTAACAATACTCCTCTTAATTAGTATATGTGCGATATCTGTTAATGCACAATGCGCCATTACAGCCGATGTATGTGAGAAGCACATCACAGACGATTTCTTATCAGACGGTCAGCACTATAGAGCTTTATTACTTACAGATCAGGTAGCTGAGTTTAACGCTACACTTTATGGTGGTACCACTTACAGGTTAAGCGCTTGCAGCGGAACCCAAGATAGAAATCTGCAGTTTAGCGTATTTGATAAAGAGCGTAATCTCATTTTCAGAAATGTTGAGCACTCCAACGCACCTTATTGGGATTTCCAATTGGCATCCACAATGGATGTAGTGGTTGAAGCACAGCTCGATCCAATTGCGGGTAGTAGCGGATGTGCTGTTATGCTTATAGGTTTCAAGCGATAAATTTTTATTTCCTTGCTTTTAAAACAACACCATGAACATTGGTGAATTAATACCCGAATTTCACGTTCCTGATCAGGATTGCAATTACTGGTCTACCAGTGACCTGATTGGAGAGCCGCTCGTGATATATTTCTATCCTAAAGATGACACACCAGGTTGCACCAAACAGGCGTGTTCTTTCAGAGATCGATACAGCGAATTTGAAGATGCTGGAGCCAAGGTAATTGGTGTAAGCTCTGATTCTCCTGAGGACCATCGAGAGTTTCAAAAAAAATATCGACTTCCCTTCACACTTATCAGTGATAAGAACGGTGCGCTCAGAAAATCATTTGGCGTTGAAAATAATCTCCTAGGCTTAAAACCAGGGCGCGAAACCTTTGTTTTCGATAAAAAAGGCAAATTGGTACATCGATTCAATTCTCAAATCAAAACCACAAAACACATCAGTGAAGCGATCAATGCTTTAAATCGCCTAGCGGAGTCCTAGACTCAATTTCAAAACTTTGAAAACAAAATTTCAAAAACTTATTCCTTGTCAGTATCCCATTATCATGGCTCCCATGTTTTTGGTATCAAACGTGGTAATGATCAAAGAGGCTATGCAGGCTGGGATTACCGGAGCCATTCCTGCTTTAAACTACCGAACAGATAGTCAACTCAGAGCCGCGATTGATGAATTAAAGACACAAGAAGGTTATTTCGGAATCAACTTAATAGTCAATAGCTCCAATATCAAATACAAATCACAGTTAGAAACATGTCTAGAAAAAAAGGTGGACTTCATCATCACCTCGCTAGGCAATCCTAAAGAAGTCATTGATAAGTGCAAGCCGCTGGGAGTTAAGGTGATTTGTGATGTAATTGATCTTAAGTATGCCCACAAAGTTGAGGCGCTTGGCGCCGATGCAGTAATCGCAGTAAACAGCAATGCAGGCGGGCATGCCGGAAACATTAATCCGGAGCAATTAATTGGTGAGCTTAAAACAAACTTGTCCATACCTATTATTTCAGCAGGCGGTGTTTCTAATTCGAAGGATATTAAGGATCACATTAGTTATGGAGCAAGCGGTGTTTCTGTGGGTACCGTATTCATTGCTTCAAACGAAGCTGGTGTTTCGCAAGAATATAAGCAGGCATTGGTTGACTATCAGGCCAAAGACGTTGTGCGAACCACTAAAATGTCAGGTAGTGCACTTACGGTAATTAATACTCCATATGTCCAGTCCATTGGCACAGAAGCAAATTGGCTCGAAAAGCTCATGCATAGTAATAAATGGATTAAAAAGTATGTCAAAATGATTATCGCTGTTAATGGCTTAAGAAAAATAAAGAAAGCCACTAATCAAGCGACATACAAAACCGTGTGGGTAGCTGGTCCAGTAATAGAGCATATACATGCTGTAAGGCCTATTTCAGAAATTATTGGCGACTTAACTCAGGGTCTCAAATCTGAGTAAAAGCAAATCAATCATTAATACTTTGTCAAACTGAAAATTTGATTTTCCTTTGCCGCATCATGCGATGGTTGTCAATCATAGTGTTAATAATAGCGAGTAGCCAAATGTTGGCACAACACGGTTATGACGACATCTCTTACGATCGAATTCCGTATAAGAAAATTCGTAAATACTTAGAGGAGCAGCGCAGGTTATATCAAGCAGAACATCTTTCAGAAATAGAAGCGTCCTGTGCTGGGCAAACAAATTTTGATGGTTTTCAATCCTACACCAAGACCTATCGCGTAAAAGCGAAGATTGAGGATGTATGGACAACATATGTTGGAGCTAGCCCAACAGAGTCATGGAAGACAAGAAAATCAGCGGTTGGCCTAGTTTACGATAAAACAGGCGATCAATTCTTTTACACTGAAGATCACTGTGATGGATCAGCTATTGGACAGGTACTCTACCTAAATTTAAGACTCGCCAAAGGGTTTTATAAGCTTGCCACTTCACTAGAAATAACAGACATAGGAAATGAGGATAACACCATTGAATTGAGTTATGTCGAAAAAGGAGTGAATCAAGGCAAACAATGGATTAAAATGCGACAAACCGAAGATGGGTATACTGAAATAACGCATACATCCGTGATTAAAAGTGATTCTCCCTTTAGGGACAAATATTTATATCCCTATTTCCACAATAAGCTTATTAACGCTTTCCATAAAAAGATGCGCAGAGAAGTAGAGCATCATCAGCTAATTGCATCAACCGATTGAGTTGAACTTCCCCGTTTTTATTGCAGTCTGGTTTAGATATTATGATGACATTGTCCTAAGATTACATTTGCATTCGAATAGAACATTTTGAGAAAATGAAAGAGGTAGTAATTGTTTCTGCGGTGCGCACACCGATGGGAAGTTTTATGGGAAGTTTATCTGGAATACCAGCAACCAAGCTAGGTTCTGTTGCCATAAAAGGCGCAATTGATCGCGCAGGAATAAATGTAGATCAAGTTGATGAAGTAATCATGGGAAACGTGCTACAAGCCGGGGTCGGACAAGCTCCCGCAAGACAAGCTGCCCTTGGTGCTGGTTTAAGTGAAAACGTACCGTGTACTACTGTAAATAAAGTTTGTGCTTCGGGCATGAAGTCCATAATGTTGGGTGCTCAGTCAATTATGACAGGTATGAATGATGTTGTGGTTGTCGGGGGTATGGAGAGCATGTCTCAAACCCCTCATTATACATCTCTCAGAAATGCCACTAAATATGGCAATGGAAAAATGACAGATGGCATAATCAATGATGGCTTAATGGACGTATATACCAACCAACTCATGGGAGGCTGTGCAGAAGAATGCGCCAAAGAGCATAATTTCTCGCGTGAGGATCAGGATAACTTTGCAATCGATAGTTATAAAAAAGCCGCGAAAGCTTGGGAAAATGGATGGTTTAAAGATGAGGTGGTCCCCGTGGAAATACCTCAACGCAAAGGTGAGCCAGTCGTATTTAGCGAGGATGAAGAATACAAAAATGTCAAGTTTGAGAAAATTCCAAACCTTAGACCAGCTTTCGACAAAGAAGGAACTATAACTGCGGCTAACGCCTCGACAATGAATGATGGTGCTTCTGCACTCGTGATTATGAGTGCTGAAAAAGCAGCTGAACTCGGTTTAACGCCCATGGCGAAGATTCGATCTTACGCTGACGCGGCTCAAAACAGTGTTTGGTTTACCACGGCTCCAGCTAAAGCAGTGCCTATTGCTCTTGATAGGGCTGGACTTAAAACTGATGATGTTGACTTTTGGGAATTGAACGAAGCGTTTTCT
>JALRDM010000012.1 GCA_023262195.1 Salibacteraceae bacterium
GATTAAAATCACGCGGATGTCATCGGAAAGCGTCAAAAGCATTTTCCGAAAGTTCTCGGCCTGCATGGATACGTTTTCTCCAAAATGTGCACCCCGAAGTTTGGTGAGCCCATCTATAATTTTTGCAACGCGAAGCCCAAATAAACTTTCAATATCATCTAAGTTGATTTCCGTATCCTCAACCACATCATGCAGCAGCGCGCAAACGATTGAGGTGGTGCCCAATCCAATTTCTTCGGATACGATTCGGGCAACAGCCAATGGATGAAAAATATAAGCTTCTCCCGATTTTCTGCGCATCGGGGCGTGCGCTTCTGATGCCAAATCGAAAGCCTTTCTGATCATCAAACGATCTGCATCGTCTAATTCTCGCTTGGCGTTCTTCAATAACGCCCGGTATTCCCTAAGAATTCTCTTTTTTTCTGCTAATAGATCCTCTTCACTCATGCACGTACTAAATTACGATGTGCAGCTTGAAGTTGGTTCACTGTTGTGGATAACAATTTCTATAAAGCCGGAAGCAGTTTGCTCCTGACCTCACCAAATCCTATGCGTATTCCATTTTTCTCAGCAAAAGCCCGCATAATCACCGTGTCGTTATCTTGGATGAATTTGCGCTCTGACCCATCATTCATTTTAATTGGCTTGGTACCTCTCCATGATAATTCGAGCATCGATCCGTAGCTCGATGGCTCAGGACCGCTGATTGTACCGGAGGCCATCATATCGCCTGCTTTTATTGGACAACCATTTATAGTATGGTGAGCCAATTGCTGGGCATAATTCCAATACATATATCTGTAGTTGGAACGTGAAACTACTGTCTCAGCTGATCCTTCTGGTTCAATGGCCACTTCAAGATTAATGTCAATATTCTTATCACCATCATAGTCAAGGTATGGAAAGACCTTGGGCTCTTGTTTAGCACCAGCTACTTTATATTCACTAAGCGCATCCATGGTAACGATCCAAGGAGATATGGAGGAAGCGAAATTTTTCGCTAAAAATGGGCCTAACGGTACATACTCCCATGTTTGAATATCTCTTGCACTCCAGTCATTGAAAATGACCATTCCAAAGATGTAGTCTTCTGCCTCTGCTGTGCTAATGCTTTGGCCCATTGGTTTTCCATCAAAGGTTACAAATGCCATTTCCAGTTCGAAATCGAGTAGTTTGCAGGGTCCAAAAACTGGCTGATCTGCATCTTTTGGCTTTTGTTGCCCTTTTGGTCGATGAATGGGGGTTCCACTTATAACGATGGAAGACGATCGACCGTGGTATCCAACAGGTATGTGTTTCCAGTTTGGAAGTAGCGCATTGTTTGGGTCTCGAAACATGGTGCCAACATTGCGCGCGTGATCTTCAGAAGAGTAGAAGTCAGTGTAATCGCCAACACTCACTGGCAAGTGCATGGTTACTGCCGATTGGTCAATTAAAATATCAGATATGTTTGGTAAGGAACGCAGCTCTGAGTTTGTTGACTCTAATAACTCTGCAATTCGAATTCGCAGTTTGCTTGTGGCTTGCTTGCCCAGCTTCATGAACGGATTTAAAACTTCACATTCAAAATGCTCTTTTTTGTAGGCATTCTTATCAATCAAACCCGCATCATATAACGCAGCTAAATCCACCACCTTGTTGCCAATGGCTATACCTGCACGTTTTGATTTCCCGCTTTGGGAGAAAATTCCAAAGGGTAAGTTATGAATGGTGAAATCTGAATTTGTTGGGACTTCAACCCACGTTTTTGTATCCGGTCCTATGGTGTTGCTCATATTAATATGAAAATAGAGGTAAGTCTTTCATTTCTTGATTGATCTCTGCCTTTGTTTTAGCTATCACCACTTCATCTCCTTTGCTGGTGATTACTCGATCGATGAGGTCTACGATCCAAGCCATTTTATCTGCACGCAATCCTCGTGTGGTAATTGCGGCTGTGCCAACTCGAATTCCTGAGGTAACAAATGGCGATTTATCATCAAACGGCACCATGTTTTTATTCACGGTGATATCAGCAGCTACCAAAGCAGCCTCGGCTTGTTTTCCACTGATGTCTTTATTCCGA
>JALRDM010000120.1 GCA_023262195.1 Salibacteraceae bacterium
ATACGGAAACCATATAAAAATCTCCCCCAACGAATGGGCCAGTTAATTGGACATTAGTTTGGTTATAATTTCCTATTTGTTGTATCTGGTTGAAAACACCACTCGCATCCGTGCGATAATAAATCTGGTATTCGGTAAACTCATTGTTACTGTCAACAGGGACCTCCCAAGTCAAGGATACATTGTTATCCTGATCGATGGATACGCACCGAATAATGGGTGGATCCAGCACCGCAAAAGCATTTACATGCATTGCAACCATTGTAGCAAAGAGTACGTATTTGACAAGACTGTGAATCACAAAAGCAAAGTTAGTCTGTATATAATTTGAAGGATATACTAACAATTAACGTTTCTAAAAGGATTCTGTTATAAACCGATTGCCGAATAGGATAATATTTACTTTTACCGACGAGTAGGAAAATGAGACGACTGTATCTGTACTTAACTATCTCAACACTCCTGTTTTTAGGAGAGTCGAGGGCCCAATATGCATGGGACTTTGGCGGTAATCTTGGTTTCGCCAACTATCTAGGCGAAATTGGTGGTGGAGCTAGCGAAGCTCGTGATTGGCTTTTGGATTTAAAACTAAGTCAGACAAGATGGAATCCTGGAGTCTTTGCTAGATATCGATTGGGTTATAATTGGGGTTTGAACATGTCTCTTAATTATGCCCGCCTTCAAGGAGCAGACAGCATTGTAACAAATCCAAATCGTTTTACTCGAAATCTTCACTTTAGAAACGACATTTTCGAATTGGCAGGTACTGTAGAGTACTATTTCTTCAGCCAGCCAGATGTGGGACGCACTGGTAGATACCTTTTAGATTTTAAGGCGTTTGTTTATGCAGGATTTGGAGCGTTTTATAACAATCCAAAGGCACAATATCAAGGGAACTGGGTTGCACTCCGCCCATTAAAAACAGAAGGTCAAGAATCGCCCTATAGCGCCATCCAAGCGGTAGTACCTGTTGGTTTTGGCTTTTTCTACACCTCCTCACGTATACATCGTTTTGGAATGAATGCAGGATGGAGAATTTCGTTCACCGATTATATCGATGATGTTAGTGGTACCTATCCAGATCCGAATATCTTAGAAAGCCCAGAAGCAGAGGCTTTGTCAAACCGATCGCAAGAAGTGGCGGGAAACCCACTAGCTGCAGATTTGGTGCAGTTTTTTGTTGAGGATGGTGTTCGAGGTAACCCAGATGCAAATGATTCTTATCTGATGCTATGTGCAACGTATAGTTATGTTTTGCGCGGTAAGTCTAATTCATTCGGAAAGCGTAGAAACTATCTCTATGGCCGCAAGCGCGCAAGAGCGGGTAGAGCAAGTTTCTAGTCAATCTCAAATTTCTACTTCATGAAATCAATTTTATTGTCATTAATAATTGCCATTCCATTTTTTGGTCTATCTCAGGATATTGACAAAGAAGCTTTTCACGCAGATATAGTTACACTCTACCAAACCGGCATGAAAACCTTCAAACCACTCATTGATGGCGAAGGTAAAATTGGAAGTAACGGAAATACCACCTATGCATCTAGTTTAAAACTAAATGGTGCGGAATCGGTAGAAATTGATGTTGATGCAGAGGGCAGCCACACTTACATTGCTCGATATACCTTCAAAAATGTGCGTGACTCAAAGGCAAAGTTGGAGGAAGTGTCAAATATGATTTTAGAGGCCACTCAAGAATTTGGACTGACCAAGGAAACAATAACTGATATTGGTTACGTGGGCTATCAAAAACACGTAATCGAGTTTCCTGCGGACAACATTGATGATATGGGTAAACACACATCCTTTTCGGTGGGCCTTACAAAAGACGGTAACCCGATGTCACTGGAAATTGTTGCATCTGAGATACTTTGGAAGTAGCAAGGTCACTAGGTGTTTATGAACTGAGTAATCTTCGAAAGAGGTTTCAACCACCGAGTATAAAATCGTGCTTTGATTCCATTCACGCGCCAAGCTCGAGCATCTTCCTTATTAGCGATCCATCGATTTTTTAGCGTAGCGTTGCTTTGACCTCCTACCCTCATTTTGGTCATAACCATGGGTAGATACTTCGCATTAAGTCTATGCTTAAACAACATCCGAAGCAGAAGTTCATAATCAGCTGAGGTATAAAAATCTAAGTTAAACACCCCAAACTCTCGATATCTATTGGCACGCAGATAAAACGTTGGATGGGCCGGCATCCATCCGTAATAGAACAATTCACGATCAAATGGCTTTCCTCTCCAATTTCTAGTGACCTTACCCGTATTCGCTCTTTCTACATATTGAAGGTCACCATAAACTGCGTCAATGGATGGGTCAAAGCATTGTACCACTCTTGAAATCACATCATCACTTGCTAAGATATCATCGGAGTGTAGTATTCCAATTACATCACCTGTGGCAAGCGCTATTCCTTTATTGAGAGCATCATAAATACCTTTATCGGCTTCTGATACAACGTTAGAAACCAAATCCTTATAACTACTGACAACTTCCAAGGTATTGTCCTGCGATACACCATCAATGACAATAGATTCAATATCATCATAGTTTTGACTCACCAGACTATCCAATGCGTCTCCAACCGTCTTGGCAGAATTGTATGTGCACGTAATTATGGAGACCTTCATTCGATAATTCGCTCCTTCACCTTTTTCGCAGGAGCTCCTTGATATATACCATAAGCCTCAAGTCGGCCTGAAGCTATAGATCCCGCCATGAGTACCGCATGAGACTCAATCACAGCCCCTTGTACAACAATTGATTTAGCTCCAATCCATGCGCCCTCTTCTATGTGAATCGGCTTTAGAATTAAATCAAATGACGGCTTGTTGTAATCGTGATTTCCCGAAAGTATGAGTGCACCCTGCGAAATACAAGCGTTTGCGCCAATAGATACCTTGTCTAAACAATCTATCCAGACGTTCTCTCCGATCCAAGCGAAGTCTCCAATTTTCAATTTCCAGGGATATTTAATATTCACCCCCGGTTTTACCACTACACCATGACCCACTTCTGCGCCAAAAAGTCGCAACAAGGATGATTTCCAAGCATATGGCAATAAGGCCCTCGACTGAAAAAATATGGTATTCGTAATATACCAAAGCAACCTCGTTGCAAAGCTTGCTCCTGGGTCATACCAAGCGTTATTAAATGTTGACAGTTGAACCTTATTTCCCATCGAACATGGATAAATATTCATCGCAAAGTACGTCAAAGTCAATCTTAGTTTGCACGTATTCGATTGCTTTCTTACTCATTGAACAATACTCTTGATTCGACATGTTGTTTGCTTCGATTAATACGTCCTTCCAGCGCTTTGCGTCAGTTAATGGAGTCACCCAACCTGCACCGAATGTTTCAATATCATTCCATGGTGTTTGATCGCTGATCATGACAGGTACTCCAAGCGACAAAGATTCGATGATTGAATGGCCGAAATTCTCATTGAGAGTTGGAAGTATAAAAAAGTCGCAGTTTCGAATTTCTTCATAAAGTTCATGTGGGGCTACTGCCCCTTCTACTTTCATCTCTCCTGTATTGTCAAATGAAGCTTGGCATTTTGATAAATAAGAGTCGTCTTCCATTTCTCCATATACGCTCAATGTGCATTTCACTTTAGCCTCACTGATGTATTGTGCAGCTGCGAGTAGGTTCTTTTTAGGCGAAATTCTCGAAGCAAAAACAATGTTCAGCACTTCCGACTTTGTTGATTTCGGTTCATATTTCAAATTCGCTGGGATATTACCAACCTCATAAACCCTAATCCGATTACCAAATACTCTGGATATGTCTCTTGTTTCACTCACATCCGTTGAATGAAAGGCCAGTTTATGATGCAATCCGAATGATTTGAACAGACTTATGAAGGCTTTTTTCTTCCTGCTCTTGAGCTTCAATGCGCCTTTACCCAACATACCTCTCGGAGCGAGAGTTACTCGATTTGTGCTTCTCTTTAATATCAGATATAACAATGGTCTTAAGGTAAATTCAACTGAGAATAAACTATTCAAATAAACCTTTGAAAAGGCACTGTCATTGATGTATTTCCTAATAATTATGGATCTTTTTTGAGGTGTAGTATAGATGATTTCGCCCCACGGCTGTGCCAGTATTACGTTAAATGCCTCCACTTCATACAGCTCACTATCGTTTAAGTCACTGTCTCCCGTGATAACAAGAAAATCGACCTGTTTACTCAATCGAACTACCAGGTTATACACCGATTGAATGGGGCCTCCCGCTCTATAGCCCGGCACAAACCAATCGGTGAGTATCAATATCCTAGGCTTCAATCTCATTGATTTTTAACCATTGCCCAAGAACCACCAGAGGCCAAACTCTTGACCACGTAATAGACTTGTCACCAGCTTTGAATCTATTCCAAAGATTTTGAATACCACTCGAGGACATGCAATTCGTATCGCACAAATAATTTAATCCTTCTTGGCAGAATTCGCTTAAGTCGTTCTTCATCCAAATCTCCCATGGCAGCACGAACCCCATTTTCTTGCGATTGACCACCTCATCAGGTAA
>JALRDM010000130.1 GCA_023262195.1 Salibacteraceae bacterium
ATACATATTACCGATACTAAAGGTAGAGCTCCAGAACCTCTAGTAACCGATGACTTTAATTGTATTGGTGTAGATCCATTTTAGTTCCAATTTGACATATTTTGGTGTACGTTTGATGCTCGTTTTCTAGTAAATACCAAATTGAATATGAGTACCATTTTAGCCGACAAGAAAACAGAAGACAAGCCAGATAAAATGAGCGAACAAATGCTTATTGGCAAAAAGTATCTCGACAAGAGAATGGTTTTTCTCTGGGGTGGTGTTGATGACGACTCGGCAAAACACGTGATCGACCGTCTACTCTATCTTGAAGCTGAGAAACCAGGGGAAGAGATTAAGTTTTACATCAATTCTCCGGGAGGATATGTGACCTCTGGAATGGCTATTTATGATACTATGCAACTCATCTCAAGCCCTGTAAGCACCATATGTATGGGGTTGGCGGCATCTATGGGTTCAATTCTTTTATCAGGAGGAGCAAAAGGTCATAGGACGATTTTTAATCACGGTAGAGTTATGATTCATCAGCCAAGTTTAGGTGGTTTTCAGGGTACGGCTAGCGACATTGAAATTCAGACTAATGAAATCGTGAAGACGAAAGAGCTAAGCGCTCAAATTCTAGCTGATAACTGTGGCCAGTCATTCGAAAAAGTGATGAAAGATTTTAACCGCGATCACTGGCTCAACTCAACCGAAGCTGTAGAGTATGGCATTGTAGACAGCGTTCAGAAAGGATTTTAATTCAGAATTTTTTATCGACTGCCTTCTTTAATGGCGGTATACTTAGTAGAGTTGGCCGGATCAACCGAATCCAATAAGGGTAAAAGTTGGTTTTTTTCAGCAGGCTCTGCTTGTGAAAAGAGTTTGATAATCTCATCATTTTTAGCGGTAAAGAATAGCCTTTGATTGAATGAATTGGGCTCTGCTCTGTGTGATTTTTCGATGAGTTTAATTGATTCTAAAACCTTGGCCCTTCCCTCGGCTACATTCTCACTCAATTGGTCAAACCCCAAACGATGATATACATAGTATGCTTCTCGCAACGGCCTAAACCTATCGTTTAGAGCATTTTCCACTAACCAATATCGGTTGTTTCTACTCTTAAATGATTGCCAACCAGATTGACCACTCGTTTGGGCATTTTGCACAACGCGTTGCGCAAGCTGCCAATATTTTTGACCACCCATGCTCGAGTAGGTGTCATAATCTGTGGCTAGAATTACATATGCATAGTACCCTAGAACGGATGTGAATTCTGACAAATAGGCATTTTCAGAAAAGTCTAATACATCAAATTGTAAAAACCTAAATCGAACCGCTTCATCTTGATATCTTAATGTGGTTGAGGTATAGGTTGTTCCGAATATTGGTCTAGACGCTGAAACTTGAATATCAGCCTCATATTCATCCGTGGAGATTTGTTTGGAGATATTTATGAGGATGGTACAATCAATTCTTTCTGCTGGAGAAAACTTATCTGATGTCCAACGCCTATTATTCATGAACTCAAAAACAGAGCGTTGCATCGCTTCAAAAACCGCACGATCGTTTATAGCCACTCTTTCACTGTTCACCTGAACGGAGCAATTTAACTCTTGAGCCAATGAACTCAAAACCAGAAAGAAAACTAGTGATAAACTAAAACAGTTTTTCCAATTCATTTATGATATCAATTGCAACGGATTGTTTCGACTTTAACGGCATTTCTCGTATTTCCGTACTCGAGATAAATGTAACCTTATTTGTATCCGTACCAAAACCCGCACCTGCATCATTCAGCGAGTTTAAAACAAGCATATCAAGGTTTTTATCGGCTAATTTCTTTTTGCCATTCGCTAGCTCATCATCTGTTTCAAGTGCAAATCCAATGAGCTTTTGGTGCGCTTTCAGTTCGCCCATGGCTTTGAGAATATCTATGGTAGGCTTCAATGCTATGCTATTCATACCACCACTCTCTTTCTTCTGCTTTGTTTGAAATGGTGTCTGAGGAGTATAGTCGGCTACTGCCGCAGACATTACAAGAGCATCACAATGCTCAAACCTCTCGTTAACCGCATTAAACATTTCTTGGGCTGTTTGAATATCTACACGCTCAATTGAATCAGGAGCTGTAAGGTTTGTAGGGCCAGTAATTAAGGTGACTAAAGCTCCATGAGCATGAGCTGCCTCAGCCAGAGCAAAACCCATTTTTCCAGAACTGTAATTACCAATAAATCGAACTGGGTCTATTGGCTGATGCGTTGGTCCAGCAGTAATTATGATTCTTTTGTTAGTGAGAGCAATACCATCTTGAAAATGGTCAGATACCTTACGCACAATTTGTTCCACCTCAGCCATACGACCTTTGCCAATCAAACCACTTGCAAGTTCTCCTTCGTCAGAATCAATTATCTGCACCCCATTTGAATTCAGGATTTCAAAATTCTTTTCGGTTGTCCAATGCTTATACATATCCAAATCCATAGCTGGAGCAACGTATATCGGACAATTTGCACTTAGGTAAGTGGCGAGTAAGAGATTATCGCAATTCCCTGAGCATAGTTTACTTAATGTACTGGCTGATAATGGGGCAATTAGCATCAGGTCAGCCCACTTTCCGAGCTCGACATGATTTACCCATTCTCCACTTTCCCTGGATTTGATGAAATCAGAATAAACAGGATTTTTCGAAAGAGTTGCTAGTGTTATTGGAGTAACGAAATCTTTTGCAGCTTCCGTAAGAATTACCCTTACGTGTGCTCCTTGTTTAACTAGCAAACGAACCAGCATGGCAGACTTATAAGCTGCTATGCTGCCAGTAACTCCAAGAAGGATGTGCTTTTCGCTGAGCACTTTTTTAATTGTTATTCAGCGTCCTCTGCCTTAGCCGTCTGATCCTCGTCCTCATCAGGATTACGGAAGTAGACTCTGTTTGCAAGAAATTCCTCCATTGCCAATGCAGATGGTTTGGGAAGTCTTTCATACATTTTAGAGATTTCGATTTGCTCGCGATTCTCAAAAATTTCTTCTAAACTATCGGTAACCGAAGCAAATTCTTGAAGCTTTTGATCCAATTCCTGCTTAAGTGTGGTACCAACCTGATTAGATCTCTTAGCCATTATAGCTATGGCCTCATATACATTATCACAGTGTTGCTCCAACTCAACAACGTCTCTCGTCACAATACTCGAGGGAGCTTCTAACTTCTGGTAATTCTTAAGCTTGTCCATTATGCTTGATTTTGCTCTTGTAATTGCTTCTTCAGCAAATCTTTATTCAAATTCTCTGCTTCCCGTTCGTATTCACTCTCCGGAAAGCGGTCTGCAAAAGTAAGATATGCTTCCAAAGCCTTTTCCATTCTTTCGCTTTTTTTCTCTTCTACGCTATTGACTGCCAATAAATATGAAGATTTATACCATAAAAACCATGTCTCTTCGCTATATCTGCTATTGGGATATCGGTCATTAAAGTTCTTGAATGCCACAGTAGCGGCTCTGTATGCCTCTCTATTATAATAGAGCTTGGCGCTCTTGTAATCTTTTAGCTCGATCTTATACCTCAATTCATCTAAGAGGGTGTTTGTGCTATCAATTAAATCACTTTCTGGATGCTGAATGGTGAATAGTTGAAAAGATCTAATCGCTTTGTATGTATCTGTTTGATCTAGAGAATACTTCGGTGAAAGCTCATAGTTACAATATGCCGACTTAAACTGGGCTTCCTCTGCATATTCACTATGTGGATAGTTTTTAAAAAACTGCTCATAACGGTGCGAGGCAAGTATATAGTCCTTTAACCCTAACTCACATTCGGCCAAAGTGAATGCAATTTTCTCTCCTTTCTCTGATCCTCGGTACATGATGTAGAGTTCGTCAAGAAGAGGATATGCTTTTGCAAATTTTTCACCATCCATATATTGAATGGCCATATCATATTTGTATTGCATATCATCACTGCGAAGCACTTTTCGGTGTTCTCCGCAACTCACCAATACTCCCGCTACAATGATGATTGAAAGAAATCTAGACATATAAGCTGGCAAAGCTACATTCAATTTACATGTAAGCGTGTTAATAAAAGCTACGTTTCAGCGGAACTCAATGATTCTTGAAATTGTCTTAATACTACATTTGCATAGCAATACCAGTTGAGGTAAAATAATTTTATATGAGAGATATTTTTGAGAAAATTCGGGAAAATAAAGGACCACTAGGTCAGTACAGTAACGTTGGTCATGGATATTTCTTTTTCCCAAAATTAGAAGGTCCAATTTCCAATAAGATGCAATTTAGAGGAAAAGATGTTCTAGTATGGAGCCTGAATAACTATTTGGGACTTGCAAATCATCCAGAGATTAGAGAGGTTGATGCTAAGGCCACTAAAGATTGGGGTAATGCTTATCCGATGGGTGCCCGAATGATGTCTGGAAACTCAAATTATCATGAGCAACTTGAGCATGAGCTATCGAGTTTTGTTGGAAAGGAAGACACCATTCTATTGAATTATGGTTATCAAGGAATCGCTTCAACGGTTGACGCACTCGTAGATCGAAATGATGTTATAGTGTATGACAGCGAATCTCATGCATGCATTATGGACGGAATGCGCATGCACATGGGTAAGCGATTTGTTTTTCAGCATAATGATATTGAGAGTTTAAAAACTCAATTGGAAAGGGCAACTAAATTGGTAAGCGATACCAATGGTGGTATTCTTGTAATTACTGAAGGCGTGTTTGGAATGGCTGGTGATCAAGGCAAGCTCAAAGAAATTGTAGACCTCAAGTCTCAGTACGATTTCAGACTTCTTGTGGATGATGCTCACGGTATCGGAACGCTTGGAGCCACCGGAGCTGGTGCTGGTGAGGAACAAGGCTGCATGGATGGTATCGATGTCTACTTTGGAACCTTCGCTAAGGCTTTCGCCACGATTGGAGCATTCATTTCATCAGAGGAGAAAATTGTAGAATATTTAAGGTACAATACTCGTTCACAAATATTCGCCAAGTCACTTCCTATGCCACTCGTAATTGGAGCTTTGAAGAGACTTGAAATGATCAGGACTCAACCCGAACACAAGGCCAACCTTTGGAAGGTGACTAATTCGTTACAATCAAAATTGCGCGAAAACGGTTTTAACCTGGGGAGAACCAATTCTTGCGTGACTCCAGTATTCTTAGATGGTGGCCCGTTCGAAGCGGCTAATGTCATACTAGACTTAAGAGAGAATCATGGCATTTTCTGCTCGATGGTAATCTATCCTGTAGTTCCAAAGGACACAATCATGTTGCGGGTTATTCCAACCGCAATTCACACAGAAGAAGATGTGAACTACACCATTGAGATATTTGGAAAGGTCAAAGACAAATTAGCGCAAGGTGCATATGCCAAGGATAAAATCATGTATGCATAGAGGAGGTCAAGAGCATGACAAATAAAAAAAAAGGCGTTGAGAATTCAACGCCTTTTTTTTGCTCCGAAGTTTTCTTAATTATCTTAACCCTCCACGCTTAGCAGTTCAACTTCAAATACCAAAACTTCGTTTGGTCCAATTTTTCCTCCGGGTGACCGTTCTCCATATCCCAGTTCGCTTGGTATGTAAAACTTATACTTGGCTCCAGGCTTCATTAATTGCAATCCTTCGGTCCAGCCTTTGATAACCTGACCTAATCCGAACGTGGCTGGCTGACCGCGCTCTACTGAACTATCAAATACATCACCATTGGTTAGGGTACCGTGATAATGCACAGTGACTTTACTCGATGCACTAGGAGCAGCTCCCTCCCCTTCTTTTATTATTTCATATTGTAGACCTGACTCTGTGGTCATTACACCATCCTTCTTACCGTTTTCAGCCAACCACTTTTCACCTGCTTCTTTTGCCAACTTCGCTTTTGCAGCCATCAACGCAGAGATATACTCATTTAGAAACTGTTGAGATTCTTGAACCGTCATCTTTGGGTTCGGGTTATTGGTAAGCGCATCCATTATACCCTTATTTAAGGCTGCGTAATCTATTTGTTGCACACCTTGTGATTTAAAGTTTTCACCAAGAGATATTCCATATGCGTAGCTCATTTTCACGATATCATTTTCCATATCCATGTTGCTTCCAAATAAGGTCTTCATTTCCTCTTGCGTCTTCAAAACCTCAGATAGTTTCGCATCCAATTCAGACTGTTTCGATAAAATCTCGTCCTGTTTTTGAGCTGTAGGTTTCTGAGCAAATGCTGCAGCACTAACGCAAATGCACATCGCGCATACTAAAAGTGTTTTTCTATTCATATTATTATTTATTGAGTTTATCATAAGCTTCTTGTACTTGGCGGAATTTATCAACTGCCGCTTTTTTTGCTTCTTCGCCAATGTCACCAATTTTATCTGGATGATACTTCTTCACTAAGGTTCTATAAGCTTTTTTAATATCCTCTTGACTTGCTCCGTTATCCAGCCCAAGAACATGATAGTATTTATCATCGTTGTCCTCATACATTCCTAAGAGTGATTTCAGTTCGTTTGGACTCACTCTTAGGCCTTTGGCTATCAATTGTAAAAGCTCGAACTCATTTTGATGAACGTTACCATCGGCTTGTGCTATTCCAACTAAGAAATGCATAAGTTGCAGACGTTGTTGACTATTCATGTATTGATGAATCTGATCTGTCACTGAATAGACATCAATAGGCCTTTCTAATAAATCTTTTAATAAACTTAGAAGCTGATTAGCGCGATCCTCTTCAAACTGATTTCTCAGAAAGCGCTTCACATAATTCAATTCTGATTTTAGAATCTTATTGTCCGCCTTCATTATGGCAGCTGCAAGCACCATAAGACTTACATAGAAGTCCCCAGCATGGGTCTCATATTTTTTTGAACCCGCCTTAAGGCTACCTTCAAAAGTGGCTCCGTCCCAAAGTGCTCCAAGGGAAAACCCAACCAATGCACCAATTGGACCACCCATGGCCCAACCTATCGTACCTCCTATCCACTTGGCGT
>JALRDM010000151.1 GCA_023262195.1 Salibacteraceae bacterium
TGCGGATGAACTCAGCAAAGTGATCATTAAGCAAGAGAAAGGCAACATCGTATACCTTGGAGATGTGGCTGAGGTGATTTTTGAAGAAGAAGAACCTGAGAGTTTTGCCCGACAAGCCACAAAACCTGTGGTCATGGTTGATGTAAAAAAACGTGCAGGCGAAAACCTCATCAATGCAGCCGATCAAATTGTTGACATTTTGGAAGTTGCGAAAGCCAATGAGTTTCCTGACAATCTTGAAGTGACCATCACAGGTGACCAAAGTAAACAGACACGTACTCAGGTGAGCGAGCTTGAAAACAGTATCATATTTGGTATGCTGCTGGTAATTACTGTTTTGCTATTTTTCCTTGGCTTGAGAAATGCCCTTTTTGTTGGGGTAGCCATTCCACTCTCCATGTTCATTTCATTCTTCATCCTGAGTGCCTTTGGGGTGACTTTGAATATGATGGTGCTTTTTGCGCTTGTATTAGCCCTTGGAATGCTCGTGGATAACGGAATCGTTGTGGTTGAGAACATCTATAGACTCATGGACGAAGGCATGAATGCCATAGATGCGGCCAAATATGGCGTAGGTGAAGTGGCCTGGCCAATTATCGCCTCTACTGCAACCACTTTGGCGGCATTCTCACCACTCATTGTGTGGCCCGGTCTCATGGGTGAGTTTATGTTCTATCTCCCGATGACACTCATCATTGTGTTGGGTTCTTCACTGTTTGTGGCGCTGGTAATAAATCCAGTACTCACCGCAATGTTTATGAAGGTTGAAGAAAGCGAAATGAAAGCAAAAAAGGCAATTACTATCGGATCTATCCTGATGGTGGTTGGCATTCTGGTTTCGTTTATGGCGACAGCCCTCGGAAATTTGATCTTCTTAGCTGGGTTTCTGACGCTCACTACAAAGTTCATCTTAACTCCAGCAACGGCATTCTTTCAAAAGCGCATCATACCCAGTCTTGAACGCTATTATGAAGGATTCTTGAGACGTGTTTTTCGCGGCCGAGTGCCGTTACGATATTTCTTCGGTACCATAGGGCTTCTTGTTTTCAGCTTTGTGTTGCTTGGAATTTTTGCCCCAAAAGTTCTTTTCTTTCCTGTGAATATGCCCAATTACGTTAACGTATTCATAGAAGCTCCTATTGGCACAGATATAGCCGAGGTTAATGAAATAACGCAAGAGCTTGAAGACAAAATTCTTGACTATGTGAGTCAATTTGAAGTGGTTGAAGAGGAGAAAAATGGAATAAAAAATCGATTTAACTACCTGGTAGAATCTGTAATTGCTCAGGTGGGCGCAGGCACATCTGACCCCAATGAAGGGCCATCAATGGCGGCTACTCCAAACAAGGCAAGAATTACGGTTTCATTCGTTCAATTTCAACACCGAAGAGGAGTGAGCACCAATGAGGTTATGGATGATATTAGAGACTTAGTGGCCGGCACGCCTGGTGTGCAAATCACCGTTGACAAGGATCCAGCTGGACCACCGCAAGCAAAGCCGATTAACATTGAAGTTTCTGGCAGCGACTATGATGTTTTGTTGGCAGAAGCTAAAAAAGTGAAAGCCTTTATTGATGATCAAAATATTGCCGGAATTGAAGAGTTAAAACTCGATGTAAGTGTCGGTAAGCCTGAGATGCCTGTTGTTATTGACCGCGCGAAGGCACGCAGATACAATGTATCCACCGGCCAAATTGGTAGTACGCTTAGAAACTCATTATTCGGCATGGAAGTAAGCCGATATAAAAGTGGTGAAGATGAGTACCCAATTATGGTGCGACTCCAAGACAAGTATCGATATAATGAAGATGCCTTAATGGATCAGCTCATCACCTTCAGGGATCAGACCAATGGCCAAATACAGCAAGTGCCAATTTCGGCAATTGCTGATGCAGAGCGCTCCACTACCTTTAATGCAGTAAAGCGCAAGGACGAAACAAGGCTCATAACCGTATCTTCAAACGTGCTAGAAAGCAGTAACCCTAATGAAGTGGTTGCCGAGATTCAAGCTGCATTGGAGGGATATGAAAAGCCTGATGAAGTGGATATCAAATTCACTGGTCAAATGGAAGACCAAGAAAAGGAAATGGCCTTTTTGAGCACTGCCCTTATGATTGCGGTATTCTTAATCTTCTTGATCTTAGTTGCGCAATTTAACTCAGTACTCACTCCATTCATCATTGTTGGATCTGTGGTTTTGAGTTTGATTGGAGTATTCCTAGGGCTCGTTGTTTTTCAAATGGATTTCGTGATCATTATGACCATGATTGGAATTATCTCCTTGGCGGGTATCGTGGTAAACAATGCCATCGTATTGATTGACTACACCAAGCTTATCATGGATAGAAAACGTGAAGAACTTGAGCTCAGTGACAACGCTAAGCTTCCCATTCCAGTGTTAATTGACTGTATGGTAGAAGGTGGAAAAACCAGACTACGCCCAGTATTGCTCACGGCAATTACTACGGTACTAGGTTTGGTACCATTGGCTATTGGATTGAACATAGATTTCATATCACTCTTAACTGAGTACGATCCAAGAATCTATGTTGGTGGAGATAACGTGGTGTTTTGGGGACCCATGAGCTGGACGGTAATCTTCGGTTTAACGTTCGCAACATTCTTGACCTTGGTTATTGTTCCGGTAATGTATTACCTCAAAACCAGGTTAGCCTATAAGCTGGCGGGTGACAAGGAGTTACACCTCTAAGTCTGGAGAATCTATGGGCGAACATCTATCAGGACGGTCCAAATACTTTGTACACCCGAATCGTTTCGAGTCCAGATGGGGCGAACCACTCCTTGCTCCACGCAAATTGAGTTATAGTCACCAAAAAAACTGCTCCCCGTAGGATCAAATGGTGATGTACTAATGCGTATGTTATTGAATGAGTTTCCACCATCTGCGGTGTGCGCTAGGTAAACATCAGTTTTATTATCCGAATGGTTCCTTCTATCATAAAAAACGATGAATAGAGCGCCCGTTTGTTGGTCAACATCCATCCATGTAAAAAATTGATGTTTGCCGGGCCCATCGTCATTTACACGCATGGGTTCTGACCATGTTTTACCTCCATCAATAGACTTGGTCAACCATACATCGGTATCGTTCTCTCCATTTCGCTGATCGGCCCAATTGATGTAAATGGTACCCCGATTTGGCCCGTTAGATCGGTCTACTTTTAATATCGGCATGCCGTTGGCCCTGCCAAGCCCGGGGATTTCAAAGGCCCAGTTTGCTCCTGATTCCACGGCAACCACTTCTTCTGAAAAGCCCTCAATACCCCCATTTTTGTCAACACTCGCCTTCACCACCACTACCTTACCCGCCATGCTCCATGCGGTATATATGTTGCCGTTCACATCTACATCCGATGTGGCACCTTCGGTGGTTTCACTATCATCTACACAGTTGCCAGAGAGTGTACTTAGTTGTATGGGTTCTGTCCACTTCTTTCCGTTTTGGCTCATCGACATTAGAATGTTTGACTGACACTCGGGCGAAGGGTCGTTGTATTTATCAAACTGTGTCCACGTGCAGATTAACCGATCGTTTATCGGGTCAACACATACCCATTCCTTGTCTTGTTGCTTTGGTCTGTTCAAGCCAATGCTTGAACCTCTTGACCATCGCTTGCCATTGTTTTTTGAGCGTTGCGAAACAATCCGATCCAATATCCATGGACTACCCCATCCAAGACCTGTAGGATCGCTTAGGTGGAAATAATGAAAATGCCCATTCTCATCGCTTACTATGCATGGATCTCCATAAACGCCATAGCGTGAGCGCATCTTCTTTGTTTGCCAAGTTTTACCCGAATCAGCCGAAACGCTCACATACTTAAGTACGGCACCCGCCACCATATAGGATGGGTCCTTTTTGCTAATGGCGATGCTCGGCTCACAAGGGTTGTAACCCAGTCCGGTTCGCTCAAGTATTTTGATGTTCTTAAAGTTTGATTGGGCATAAGCAGCCTCAGCAATAAAAATTAAGGAAATGAACCACCATGCGCGCATTCCGCAAATTTGAGAAATATTAAAACCCCACTACAAAAGACTCATACCAGATTTGACCGTCACGTGTCTTTGATATTAGCCCTTTAAAGACTCTATTTTTTTAATTTT
>JALRDM010000297.1 GCA_023262195.1 Salibacteraceae bacterium
GAACTATAGTTTCTTAAAAGGGAGTTCATAATTGTTACTTCATTGCCCTTTGAAAGAATAAACGCTGCTGCTGCATCTCCAAATAATGAATAGGTTTCCCTGTTTTCTGGATTTAACCCGTTTGAAGATACTTCTGCAGAAATCAATAAAATTTGAGTCGCCTTCGACAACGCTAGTTTTTCGGTCGCTATTTCTAAGCCTGTGATAAAGCTTAAACACGTGGTGTCAATATCAATACAGGGAATGTGATGTGCGCTATCGCAATCCAGCATTGATTTTATCACACTTGCTTGATTAGGTAATACATAATCATAAGTAGCTCCGGCGAAAATCACTAAATCAATCTCATGTATTGATACCCTAGCCATCTCCATTGCCTTTAAAGCCGCCTCAGTTCCTAATTCACCATTAGATTCTGGATGATCTACCCAATGTCTTTTCCTGACTCCGGAATATCTTTCGGACCATCCTTCTGGCCATTCAAATTCACGCTCTATTTGGGCACTATCTATTGGTTTAGGGACTGTCCAAGCATGTCCGATTATATTAAAGGAAAGGCTCATCTAAGATTATATATTGGTTATTAACTGTTGGGACTATTTGAGGTTCAATTAATTTCCTCCAAAGGAATTTCTGTGATTGATTTGAGAAAATCCTGTGCTACACTGTTTTTATCAGTTCTTTTGAAGTTTATTGCCTCTATTTTATATTTTGACAAAATCTCATTTAATACCGCATGCTCTAGTTTAAAACCGAGAGCTCTGCAGCTCAAAGCAAAGTTTGCCAAGACATCTTTTCTTGAAATTAACGCATATCCAACCACTCCAAGACAACCGTATTGTGTTTCGCAATCCCAAGTGAAAACTCTGTAACTTTTTAGTTCCTTTTCATTCAACACTTTTTTATTTAAGTTGAATTGGTTTGTCTTCGAGCTGAGTTCTAAAACCCTTTCTGCATGAGGGGTATGATTTTCATAAAGGTTGTATTTAAAATTAATCTTTAGATCCTGATGTTTCGGTTTGGAGATTGAACCTAATTTTCGCTCATAATGACCCCTTCTTTCCTTGATAAAACTAGCTTTCCCAAACGAGTAAAGGCCTTTAGATTTCAGATCATGCACAAAGTGTTGAAAATTATTTTTAAATATTTGTGTATTAATCTGTGGCAAATATTCTCCTATAGACCCAATTTCTAGAGGTCTATCGTCGATTATCAAGCAGTCCTCCATGGCGATTCCCATTCGGGCAACCATTTGATTTATTCTATTGTGTTTAGCGCCCCAGCCGCTATCAACATGTGTTATCCATTGATCCCATCCCGTGTCTATAAATTCTAGTGCCTCAATTATGCTAGAATGTTCGTTTTTGGAAACAATAATGACCTGAGCACCATAACTAGCCTGTTTCTTCAAGAACATTTTCATACATAGAAAACTTCCTGAAGATGGTTTTTGATATTCATCAGCTATTGATGCCTTATCTTCTTCCCATACACCAGGGATTAACGTGTTGTCTAGATCAACAAAATAGCATTTTAAGGCTCCTCGCGTTTTTTGACGAATAAAGCTTTTTATCTCAATTATTAATTTTTCTATACCAACCTTGCTCAATGGCATCTGGGCATAAAACCCAAATGAAAAATCATAATGGGAAATGTCTGAAATTATCCCATTACCATGTAAATCCGATAATAGTAAAACGCTATTCGAATAATGGTAACCCTGCACGAGTTGTCTTATTTCATTTGATGCACTGCTTGAATAATTCTTATAGAGGTCGGAAAATATAAAGACCACTATAGCGTTCTCTACTAAAGGAAAATCGTAAGTTTCGCTGTAATAGTATTTAGCCCGAATTTCTAATGATAAATGAGGCTCAACATATAAATCTGAAAAAATATATGTGTCCATTAAGCTAAAAAGAAGGATTTGATTCATCTTAAAGTTAGTTAATATTTACACTCATCCAATCGGCTTTAAGTTTTAACTTGACTTCCGTTATGTCATACAGACGCTCTTTAACTTTTAATGAACAGTTATTTTTCGTTAACTCCGTATTTAAACATCGTGATGCGGTACAGGTACTTGTTAAGTTAACCTCAAGCAATCATAATAAAGCTGTAGATTCATTAAAACGCGGTATCGAATTGGTCTCAAGGGCGCATAGAATCCATTCTAGACGCGTCAGAGGGTCCAAGCTTTATTTGGACAATACGAATGACGTGTACGTTAAAATCCATCATGAAGACAAGGAGCCTTCTTTAAAAAGTCCTTTATTTAATGACCCTGTAAAAAACACTGGAACTCTAATAGAGCATCACATCATTGTCACAACTAAACATTTATTCTTACTAGTTAAATGCCACCATGTTTTAATGGACGGTTCTGCGTATGTCCAATACCTCAAAGATCTTTTTAAAGCCATTCGTGGTGTTCCAATAATTGGTGATCAACATTTATACTCCGAAGCCGATGCCTTTCCAGCGGATATTTCAAAAAGTGCCGGACTACAAAGACCCAAAATTTCTAGAGTTAGAGGAGATTGGCGCCCAAAAAGACCCCCAGAAACCCTATCCCATGACAAAGTAATTGGTAATCTTTGTGCCGTTTTAGCATTAGCAGTATCAAAAGCAACGGGAAGAAAAGGAAGCTTTATTGTCCCTTTCGATCTAAGAAAATTCGGAATCTGTAACTCTGGGTTTGGAAACATGACGCTTCCAATATATCTCTTTGTCAAACCCACAGACTCAATATCGGAAATTACAGCTCAACTAAACTTTCAAGTTAAATATAAAGCTCCGTTAAACAACAGCTTAAGCTCCTTTTGGATTAAACGCATCCCCAATTGGTTGCTAGGTCCTTCAGTTAAATTTATTCATATGTTCTCTCGAATCACGGGGTATTATTTCGCAAGCGGGTTTATTTCTGATCTTGGGCAAGTTTCCTTACAGCACTTTTCTGCACCTGGTCTTGATGCAGTGGACCTTATCCCTGTTCCCATGGTAGGCACTCAAAGTCCGTATTCAGCATTTTGTTTGTCTCATGAAAACGGAACAAGAATAGGGCTGGCCGTGCATGTTGGAGAAGGCCTTCAAAAATGGGAAGAAGAAATACGCAGCATTATTGATAAACCGAACCCTGTTCTAAATGAAGTAGATGTTGCAGAAAACGAGTCCTTGGTCGAAGTGATTATATCTGCGTGGACACGCTTCTTAAAGCTGGAAAAACAAGAAGATATAACCCTCAGCAATAACTCATTCTCGGATTTTGGAGGTGATTCTGTTGCCTTGGTGTTAATGTGCTCGGAGATTCAAAAGGAGCTTTCCCTGGAGGGCAACCAACAAGTGATGACTAATATCTTCGCCCGAGGCACTTCGATAACATTACATGAAATGATTAAAATCTACACTCGATGAAAGTTTCATTTCTTTATGGTACAACATTCCGGCGCCTGTTGAAATATCCAATAAAGTTTAAAAAAAATATGGGCTTTGGAGGTTGGTTAAAGCTACTTCCATTTGTCCCTATTAGTGTGCTAAACTCTGTTTTAGCAATCCCGGATTATTTCTTCAAGGGTCAACGTCCAAAGCAACTAATTTTCATTGTTGGACATTATCGCTCTGGAACAACTCATTTACATAACCTTATTGAAGCTGCAGGAGATTTAATAGCACCGACCACTTATGAATGTGCTATGCCCGCACATTTTCTTTTTACAAACTCCTGGCTAAAACCGATTGTCTCTCTTTTTACTCCAAAACAAAGACTTTTTGATTCTATGAAAATGAGCGTTGATTCGCCACAGGAAGACGAACTTGCTATGGCCAGCTATTGTGCGGCAACGCCATATCTATCTATTACCTTCCCTTTTGATGATGAATACTTTAAATCTTGTATTTCATTGACTTCGTTGCCGCAAAAGGATTTAGAGGACTGGAAAGCTATTCACTCAAGGTTTGTGTTGAAGCTAGGTAGAAAAACCCACGGAAAGAAAGGCCTAATATTAAAATCCCCAGCTCATGCGTCAAGAATAAAAATGCTTTTAGAGCTCTATCCAGATGCTAAATTCATACATATTCACAGAGATCCTATACCTGTTATTAAGTCCAGCTTAAACCTTTACGGAGTATGGTATGAAATGCAATCTTTTGGCGATGTCTCCAATCTTAAAGAAAACAAAGAAAAAACTTTAATCGAGACCTATAAGACTCTTGAGAATGGATGGGATAACGATCATACCCTGATACCAAAAAAAAATCGAATTGAGGTTTCTTTTAGTGATTTAAACACAAATCCAGCATCTACAATTGAATCTATATTCAGCCACTTAGATATTACGGGGTTCTCAAAAGAAAAACTAAACACGTACCTCAACTCAGTTAAAACTCATATTCCTGGTTCATATCCCGAATTAAGCAATGATTTGCTAAAAAAAGCCAACCACCATCTGGAGGCTTATATTCTAAAGTACGGCTATTAAATTGGCCTTTTATATTCCTTCATTTGTTCGTTTAAATTCCGGAGTAATATAATGGCCGTATAGCCTATGGTAGCAGCTACTGATATTTTAACGGCGTGAAAGCCGAATAACCCAAGGTAGTACATCACTATGCTTGAGCCTGCCAAGTTTAAAATCCACAATGACCAAGCGTATCGTTTCCTTTCTTGAGCCATTCCGATAATTATAGTGCCCAAGAGAATAAAAACAACAAAAACAGCTCCCGATACAATTGCGAGCCTATCCTGTATTGCGATAAATGATAATAGTTGTATGTAAAGTAGGAATGAAGCTATGTTTAGTAATGGGTCGTTATTCAATTTCACATTTGGTCTTGAAGATTTTAAGAAGGGTAAAATATTCACCAAAATTGGGCTTCCAGTAGAAAAGCCCTTTCTAAGACCCAATTCGACAGGGACATGTTCAAGTTCTTGTTGATGAGTGCCGTATATCCGGTCCCAAATGCTAAATGTACCTCCACAGTTTTTGTTCAAATACTCTACATTGACTCCATGATGTACCTTGTGAAGTGATGGTGTAATGAGAAACTTTTCCATCCATTTTGGATGCTTAATTACATCATTATGATTATAGAATTGCACGAAATAATGAATGGAAGAAACCAAAACAAAAATCTCCACTGGAATACCTATTAAAGCTAGCGGAATAAAAAATGGTAAGGATGAAATCGAAGAAAACCATGAGTTCCTTATTCCGAGCGAGGAATTAAAATGTTCTCCTTGATGATGAACTTCATGTATATACCATAGAAGGGGGATTCTATGATGAAGGTTGTGGAGCCAGTAGAATTGATGGTCCCAAAAAATTAGAGCAACCAGAACGACCCAGAACAACCCAATATAATCTGTTAATTGGAATGAAATTAACGTTGTCAAATAATAATATCCTAAAACCTCAAGGCCTCTTCCAAGCCAAAGAAGAATTTGTCCTGAGTTTAAATTCAGGGTGATTTCTGACCATGGAATTGGCTTTTTGAGAACCTTTAAGACTAATAACTCGAGGGTAACTAAAAGTAATAATAAGGCTGGGCCTATAAATATTGACATGGTGCTGTTTATTTACTCTTAAAAGCGTTTATGGCATCTTTAGCTTCCTTGCTCAGGATCAGTTCGCCGCTAATCGCAGCGCGCTCGGCCAACAAATGATCCCAGTGCTCGGTGCCTTCCCAAAAGACCTTCTTGAGCCCGCGCATGGCAGGGACGGATTTGGTCAA
>JALRDM010000207.1 GCA_023262195.1 Salibacteraceae bacterium
GAAGTGATAAAAACCTACTCGGATTTGGGGGTGGTGTTTGTTACAAGTGGTGGTAATAATGGAGATGCTAACTTTCATATTGGATATGAGTTTGAAAGCGACACCATGCGCACGGAGGTTGAATTCGTTCCAAACAATGCAGTGAATTTTCAGGATGGACAGAGCATCACGTGTTGGGGCGAACCAAATGAATCTTTTGCCATTAAACTCGAGGTGTTTGACAATTCTGGGAATTCTTCCGGCTCGTCTGCTTGGTTCAATACCAATGATGGAGACGATTATTTAGTGGACAGTTTGATTATTGGCGCAGATACATATCACTTTGACGTAGCTATAGATGAGTCACATCCCAGAAATAATCGACCGCACATACGTTTACGCATTGACTATCCACCATCAGGAAACATTGTGCTCAATGCTGCCGCCAACTCAGGTACGGTGCATTTTTGGAATGTACTAGAGACAACTACCGGTGTTGGAAACACAGGTTGGGATTTTAATGATCTCTTGCCTGGGTTTGTACCCGGAGATAACCAGTATGGAATTGGGGAACCTGCAGCATCAAAAGATGCCATTTCAGTAGGGGCTTATCTGGCAAATCTTGATTTGAATGGCCAAAAGGTTACCTACGATATCGCTGGGTTTTCAAGCCTTGGGCCAACGCTCGATGGCCGAACCAAACCTGACCTATGTGCACCAGGGGTTTCTGTGGCTTCAAGCATTTCAAGTTTTACGGACAGATCATACAGCCCAGTGGAGTCGATTACATTTAATGGAAGGACCTACGACTTTGCCAAGTTTAGTGGTACATCAATGGCATCACCTGTGGTAGCTGGCATCGTGGCTTTGATGCTCGAAGCCAATCCATATCTGACACCATCAGAAATCAAAGAGATTTTGCAAGAAACGTGTCGCTATGATGATAAAACGGGCGATTTGTCTTCAGGTCCTAACAATACATGGGGCTATGGCAAGGTCAATGCATATAGTGCCGTTCAGCGCGCAGCTCAATTGAACGGGGTGTTTCGGTCGACTCTTTCAGATCAAGTTTCGATTTATCCCAATCCAAGCGAAAGAATCGTACGCGTGAGCTCACCAGAGTTGATCCAGCGGCTCGAGCTTTGGTCAATTGATGGTAAGAAGGTTTTTGAATTGAATAATTCAGAATCCGAGTTTTCCACGCAAGGCCTTGCTCCTGGAGTGTATCATTTATGGATTTACACTGAAAGCAGTGTGGTAATCAAACAGCTTATAAAGTTGTAAGACTTAATTCTGCCTAAGTGCTGCATATTTAATGATGCAGTAAATTGCTCTAAACCCATCTCGCCAACCAATTTTCTTTCCTTCCTCGTAGGTACGACCGTAGTAAGAAATGCCAACCTCGTAGATTCTGATTTTTGGGATTCGCGAAACCTTTGCCGTTATTTCAGGTTCGAAACCAAATCGTTTTTCGCGCAGCGTGAGCGATTGAATCATCTTCGTGTTAAACAGTTTATAACACGTCTCCATGTCCGTCAAGTTGAGGTTGGTAAACATGTTGGAAAGCGTGGTCAAAAACTTATTTCCGATTGTGTGCCAGAAGAATAAGATTCTATGTGGATTGCTTCCTTGAAACCTTGACCCGTACACCACATCTGCAAAACCAGAGACTACGGGCTTTAAAAGGTCGTTGTACTCCGCAGGGTCATATTCCAGGTCCGCATCTTGAATTATTAAATACTCGCCCGTGGCTTTGGCAATTCCAGTGTGCAACGCGGCTCCTTTACCCATGTTCTTTTCGTGTTCAAAGTATTGAATAGGCAACTCAGGATGTTTTTCCATGTATCGAGAAATAGCACCCTTGGTATCATCCTTTGAAAAATCATTGACAATAATCAACTCCTTATCAATCCCATTGACTAACTGCACACCTGCAATTTTATCTAGGATGAGATGAATCGTTTTTTCTTCGTTATATGCGGGAATTACAATGGATAGCTTCATGTTCGCAGGCAAGGTTTATCAGAGTAGTTATTCAAATTTCGCGCAATTTGATTTTTTTAATTGCCTTAATCGGACCAGGGCATTTACTCGCGTGACATGCAAGACATGCATCCAACATATTGTTAAACGCTAAGTCCCTGTCGCTTGTAGATTTCTCGAAATCGTCATATTTCGCAATGAAATTTTCAGCAAGACCTTGATATACTTCATCAATTTTCTCAGGCTCGGTAGCAATGTCGGTGTGAATCGATTTGTATCGATTTAAATAATTGGTATGAATGGTTTTACCATCCTTGAGTGAATCGCTTACGAGTTTCATTTGATCATACATCAATCTCATGGTTAGGGCGAGTTCACTTCGCTCCACACCGTTGACTACGGTGATGCCCTCGGATTGTTTCGAAGCTTCAATAACAGAAGCGTCAGGATTTGGATCGGTTGAGTCTTGACATCCAACGAAGGCCAATAGCAAGAATGGAATAATTTTATTCAAATGCATCCGACAAATCTATCGTTATCTACCCTTAGTTAATGTGATAATTTGTAGCTGTATGCTACCTTTTACGATTGTTAGATTTTATGTGTAGCAACACATAAATGCTAAATTTGAACTACAACTTTCCGCTTATTTTGTATAGCGCTTTCAAGATATGGAGCTGCTTTCTCTTTATTAATTCCTTCCTCATAGATGGCTAGTCCCATCTCATAGTTATAGTCAGGGTTTTTTGGGTCAAGTTTTAATAAATCTTCGTAGATGGACTTTGCCTCTACAAACTTTTCCGCTCTCAATGCCTTTACGGCTTGAATGCGGAGCTTCTTTTCTTCGCGGGTCTAGCCAAAAGCGGTTATCGCTGAGAGCAGGCTGAAGAAAATTAATAGGAGAAAAAACTTCCCCGGTTTGGTGGAATGTGTGATTCGTTCTGAATAGCGCATGGATTAAGGCCTTAGTCTATCTACACAAACTTACCGGGGTTTAAACCCTGAGCGAATTGACAATTTCGTTCTTATAAACAGAATTTTGTTAATTCACTTGAATCATAAAGTGTTGGTGCTCAGTATATGAGGTGCTATTTGGATTTGAAGTAGATGAATATGTTGGGCCTTGTACTGCTGATTTTACCTCAAATGTCGATAACTTGTTAATATCATAACCTTGTTCCTTCATTAGCCTGATGAGCGCATTTTTACCCCTCTTGGCCCTTAATTCGGCAAGCCGTTCATTCCCACCCGGAAAGCCTGTAGGTACTCTAGATGCACTGCCCATAATTTGGACATTCGTGGTTTTACCCGCTTCGAGTCTTTGGATGATTAATTCCACCGCTTTTCGCACTTCCGAGTCATTAAACTTCACATAGCCATTGGACCTGACTGGCACTATGAAAGTGTTTTCAGAAGATACGGCAGTTGTTCGGCCTGGTTTCTCATCCACCGGTTTTAAGTCCTCTGTTTTGGATTCTTTGTCTGTTTCAATCTTCGGTTTGGTGGTTGGGTGATTCAGATCGGCTACTTCCTTTTGATCTTCGTCTGTCGCCATATCAGGTTCCTCGCCTTTTTCATAGAATACACCATCCATATTCACCATAGTTTTTTCCATGGGGTTACCCTTATTATCGATAAGCTCAATTTCAAGTTCCATGATATCTATGGCCAACCGTGGTTCGAGGATGATTGGTGTTTCTGCTGCAAGTTTTTTCAACTCAAAGTAGCCGTCCTTACTTACATAGGCGCTGTCTATTCGTTCTTGATTTTTGTTGAGATAATGAACCTTGGTGCCTAGTGGAAGTAGCTTTTTATCCCGTGTGGTAAGCTGCCACTTAATGTTATAGCCTAAAACTCGATCGTCAAGCCCAACGGCAATTTTTTTATCGTTCTGGTCGAGAATGAATATTTCTCTCGACAACTCAAGGTATTGGTCTCCAGCGGGTATTTCTATAACCTCATTGTACACTTGCTTATCTCCAATGGAGACATCAACCATGTATGAAGCACCGGATTTTACGATAAAAACAAAACTTCCATTTTGCTCAACTGGCTTTGCTTCGCCAATGACATTCTCTGACTCGGGTTCCATAATACTTATTGCCAAGTCATTGGGCAAGCTCTGACCAGCTTCAGCGAATACCCATCCTTTGATTAGGGCAAATGCACTCATGTCATATTCTGGGTAGGTGTTGTTCTCTTCGAGGTTATAGTCCACCACATAAATATCTGTGCTACCCAATGTATTTGCTCCCTTGCTGGAATAGTAGGCACGCTTGCCTGATGGAGTTCCCACATAACTATGGTCATCATCGGTAGTGTTTATTGGATAGCCCACGTTTGTTGGGGCCGACCATTTGCCATCATCTTGTTTTTGAGTGTAGAAAATGTCATATCCGCCCATTGATTTATGACCGTTCGAAGAGAAATACATGGTTTTTCCATCCGGGTGTAAATAGGGGGCATCTTCATCAAATGGCGTATTGATTGGTGCTCTAAGGTTGATGGCCTTACCCCAATCTCCCGTAGGTAGTTTTTTACAATACCAAATGTCTTTGCCACCAAGGCCACCCTTTCTGTCGCTCACGAAATAGAGAGTTTGATCATCACTTGTGACCGTAGCAAAGTATTCGTTTGCTTCAGTATTTACATTCGAACCCACCAGCGATGGCAAAGTCCACCCGGTACCCAGTTGAAATTCACTTTCGTAGATGTTACCGTTGTTATCGAAGATTTTATAGAGGTAGATTTTTCTTCCATCGGGACTCATACTTACCACCGAAGAGTGGTCATCTTTTACGTTGATGTTTAGAAGCTCGGGTTCAAGCCAGTTGCCTCCAAGTCCTCGATAACTTACGTACATATCCTCATAGTACAGACCGGTAGAGGCATCAAAGGTTTCAGAATTGGTGCTGTCCTCACGAAGCCTTCTAGAGGTGAAATAGAGCGTGTTTTCATCATAAGCAACAATTGGTGTGTACTCGGCAAACTTGGAATTAACCGGTGATCCAATATTTACAATATCCACTTCCAATGGATTGGCCATGAGCTCTCTAGCTGTTGCGCACATTTCTAAACCTTTTTCGGTAGAGGGTCTTAGGTATTGTTTCTTGCTGGCCTCGTCCAAAAACTTGGTATAGTACTTTTCTGCACTATCCAAATCTGTGTTGATGTGATAAGCTTTGGCTAGATAGTAATAAACCTCTATTGGAGCAGACTCGAAACTGGAAGAAAATGGGTCATAGACCTTGGCTACATCCTTTGATGCTTTAATTAAAAATGGCAATGCACGATCGCGGTCAATTCCAAGGTTGAGATAACATGAGCCTAATTTGTAGTTGATGTTTGCATTAGGATTTTCACGCAGTAGGTCTCTCCAAATGGGAATGGCTAAGCCGTAGTATCCATCTTCAGTAAGGATGTTCGCTTCGGTAAACAGTGCCCTAAACTGACCAAATCCGAGTGCGGATGACAATAAGGCAAGAGATAGCAGGATGGAGGTTTTCATAGACGCATGATTGTGTGTGTGGAAAATTAGTCTAACCACACACGCCTCTGAAAATCTAATTGAAGGGTTTTCTATACCTCCCTGTTCACATCCCAGTTTTCTAGGTAGTCGGCAACACGTCTTACGAACATTCCGCCAAGCGCACCATCCACCACTCTGTGGTCATATGAATGAGATAAGAATATCTTGTGCCTTATGCCAATGGTATCACCTTCAGGAGTCTCAATGATTGCGGGCTTCTTAACGATGGCACCAACAGCCATAATTGCGACTTGCGGTTGATTGATGATGGGAGTGCCCATTAAATTGCCAAAGGACCCAACGTTAGAGACGGTGTAAGTTCCTCCGCTAATTTCATCCGGTTTTAAGTCGTTGTTTCGAGCTCTATTCGCGAGATCGTTTACTTGCTTCGTTAAACCGGTTAAATTGAGATAATCAGCGTTCTTAATTACTGGAACAATGAGGTTTCCTGAAGGTAAGGCCGCTGCCATTCCAATGTTAATGTTCTTTCTTTTAATGATCTTGTCGCCATCAATACTGATGTTGATCATCGGGTAGTCCTTGATTGCTTTCGCGATACACTCAATGAATATCGGAGTAAAAGTGATTTTTTCACCTTCATGCTGCTCAAACGACTTCTTGACCTTATTTCTCCAATTGACAACATTGGTCATATCAGCTTCCACAAAGCTGGTGACATGTGCCGAAGTTTGTTTCGACATGATCATATGGTCCGCAATAAGCTTTCTCATTCGATCCATCTCAATTATCTCATCACCTGCAGATACAGAAACTGGCGCTGCTTGAGCAGGTTTACTTGGAGCTTTTGCACTAGCTGGTGCTGGTGTCGGAGCAGCTGCAGTTTGCGTTGGCGCGGGGCTTGGAGTATGAGTGCGATTTTCCACGTATTCCAACATGTCTTTTTTCGTGACCCGTCCATTTTTGCCCGATCCGTTAATCTGCTCTAGTTCGCTCAATGCAATGCCTTCCTCTTTGGCGATGCTTTTTACCAAGGGGCTGTAAAAACGATCGCTGTTGGAGTAATCCGTTTCTACGTTACTAGATGCAGCTGCCTTCGCTTCAACTACGGTTTGTTGCACAGCCTCAACAGCTTCTGCTTCTTCAGGATTTGATCGAGAGCTTGGATCGGGTGCTACACTATCATCGTCACCTTCTCCTGCGATCACGGCAATGGCTTGACCCACCTGAGCAACTTCTCCTTCTTCGACCAAAAGCTTAATTATTTTACCTGCCTGTGGCGCTGGCACCTCACTATCTACTTTGTCTGTAGCAATTTCTACGATTGGTTCTTCTGCCTCAACCATTTCGCCAACCTTTTTTAACCAAGTAGTTATTGTTGCTTCCGCAACACTCTCGCCCATCTTTGGGAGGATTACCTCAGTTTGTGCCATATCGAGTAAATTAAATTAAGGGCGGCAAAAGTATGCTATTCCACGCCAAGTAAAAAATGTGCGTATCCATGAACATATGCATATTTGACCTGTTTTAAACAACTTATGAAACTCATCACCACCATCCTCGGTTTCATGGCGCTCGCTATGGCCGCAAACGCCCAAAACGGAATAATAAAAGGTAGGGTCTTCGACCCAATTAGCAATGAGGCAGTTCCCTTTGCCAACGTTGCTATACAAGGCACGACCACAGGTGCTGTAACCGATTTTGACGGCTACTATGAAATTACTGGACTGCAACCCGGACTTTACAATGTTCAAGCCTCATCTCTTGGATTTGAAACCGTCACCATATTTGAGGTTCAAACATTTAACAATAAAGTAGCACTGGTGAATATTGAAATGGAGCCGGCTTCTGAAATGCTTGAGGCAGTAGAGGTGGTTGCTAATCCATTCATGAAAAAGGAAGAAGCACCTGTTAGTATGAGGACCATTGGTGTATCTGAAATTGAAAGAAATCCTGGCGGAAATAGGGATATTTCACGAGTGATTCAAAGCTTGCCTGGGGTGGCTTCACCGCCTACGTTTCGAAATGATATTATTATTAGAGGCGGAGCACCCAATGAGAACCGATTCTTCTTAGATGGGGTAGAGGTGCCCAATATTAATCACTTCGCTACGCAGGGAGCGTCTGGAGGTCCTGTAGGATTGATCAATGTCAATTTTATCCGAGAGGTTGAATTTTATAGTGCCGCTTTTCCAGCCAACAGAGGTAATGCACTAAGTTCAGTTTTTGACTTCAGTTTAAAAGAGGGTAATCCAGATAAGCTCAAGGCAAATTTTACGGTGGGTAGTAGCGACTATGGGTTAACGTTGGATGGGCCCATTGGAGAAAAGACCAGCTATATTTTCTCGGTAAGACGCTCTTACCTTCAATTTTTGTTTACCGCATTAAGGTTACCATTCTTGCCTATATATAACGATGCGCAGTATAAGGTCAAAACTCGCATCAACGATAAAAATGAGATTAGTTTCATTGGGCTTGGAGCTTTGGATCAATTTGATCTCAATGAAGGCGTAAACGATGGGGTAGATGATGCAGCCACGATAGAACGCAATAGATACATCTTAGGAAATATTGCTAGCAATGAGCAATGGAATTATACCGTTGGGGCAACCTATAAGCACTTTAGTGAAAACAGTTTTCAGCAGATTGTGGTGAGCAGAAACCACTTAAACAACACGGCTGTCAAGTATTTCAATAATGATGAAAGTTCTGATGCCAATAAGATTCTGGACTATCGAAGTCAAGAAATTGAGAATAAGCTGCGAATCGAAAATACTTACCGAAAAAATGATTGGAAGTGGAATGTGGGCGTAGGTTACGAGTATGCCACATTTACCAACAGCACCTTCAATCGATTTGTGACAGCTTCAGGAGATGTACTCACGGCTGATTTTGAGTCTGAGCTAAACATTAATAAGTACGCGGCCTTTTCTCAATTGTCTAGAGGATTTATTGCGAACAGACTGGTGCTTTCCTTAGGAATTAGATCTGATATTGCTGGATTCAATGAGGCTACGATTAACCCGCTGGATCAAGTAAGTCCACGTTTTAGTGCTTCATATCAGTTCGCATCCAAATGGAGTGTAAATGCAAGTGTTGGAAGGTTCTATCAACTGCCTCCGTACACGATTCTCGGCTTTAGAGACAACAATAATAATTTGGTGAATCGTCAAAACGACATCACCTACATCTCATGTGATCATATAGTATTTGGTTTTGAATACCTGCCCCGTATGAATACGAAAATGACCATCGAGGGCTTTTACAAGCAATATGATAACTACCCATTCTTAACACGCGACAGTGTTTCCTTGGCCAATTTGGGCAGCGACTTTGGTGTTATTGGCAATGATCCTGCTGTTCCAATCTCTATGGGTAGGTCTTATGGGTTAGAATTGTTGGTTCAGCAGAAATTGACCAAAGGATTTTATGGCATTCTTGCAGCAACCTTGGTGCGAAGTGAGTTTCAAGATAAAAATGGTGACTACGCCCCATCAGCATGGGACAATGGTCAAATTGTGACCCTCACTGCGGGTAAGAAGTTTAAGAAAGACTGGGAAATCGGTGCACGATTTAGATTCCTTGGAGGAGCGCCATATACACCGTTTGATGAGAATCTTTCGGCAAACCGAGTTAATTGGGATTTAAGAGGCGTTGGTATCTTAGACTATGATAGATTGAATACCGAACGTTCGGGCTCGGTCAATCAACTCGATCTGAGAATTGATAAGCGTTGGTATTTCGAAAAATGGTCACTCAACGCCTACTTCGACATACAAAACGTATATAACTATCAGGCTCCATTGGCTCCATTTATATCCGTGGAGCGTGATGATTTGGGTAATCCAATTGTTGATCCAAATGACCCGAGCCGCTATGTGACAACAGAAATTGAAAATTTCTCAGGAACGGTGCTACCTTCCATTGGTTTAATCATTGAGTTGTAACTCGAATAGCAA